>CAWUNX010000011.1:0-22267 GCA_963923905.1 uncultured Methylocucumis sp. | reverse complement strand
ATCGTCGGCAGCGTCAGATGTGTATAAGAGACAGGCAACTGGATTGGTCTAGCATAGACAACAATCCGTTTTTTTGCCCTGACCCTGATAAAGTGCCGCAGCTAGAAAGCTATATGGATGCGCTACGCAAAGAAGGCGAATCCATAGGCGCGCGTATCGATGTGATTGCTAGCAATGTGCCGCCCGGCTTGGGCGAGCCTATTTTTGACCGCTTAGATGCTGAATTAGCGTATGCGCTGATGAGTATTAACGCAGTAAAAGCGGTAGAAATTGGCGATGGTTTTACTTGTGTCAATACTAAAGGCACGCAATTTCGCGATGAAATCACGCCCGAAGGTTTTTTAAGCAATCATGCCGGTGGCATTTTAGGCGGTATTTCAACCGGGCAAGTGATTAAAGCCAGTATAGCTTTGAAACCCACCTCAAGTCTGCGCTTGCCAGGCCGCACGATTAATCAACAAGGCGAAGCCACTACGGTCATCACCGAAGGCCGCCACGACCCTTGCGTAGGCATACGCGCCACGCCGATTGCCGAAGCCATGGTTGCCTTAGTGCTAATGGATCATGTGCTACGCCATAGAGCACAGAATCTGCATGTACAATCGGGATTGCCGGTTTTGAGATAGAGAATTTGGAATGAGAAAACAAGACAGAGCATTGACCCATTAAGACAAACGAAACCTTATTTAAATGCTGATTTTGTCAGTTGCTAAATTTCGTTTGCTATGCAAATCGGTTTGTGGGCATTTAGCTGGCGTAGAAAGCAAATCGCTTGTTTTAAGACAGCACCAAGGATGTGGCATGATAAAAAACTAGTTAATACTACGCGAGGTGAGTGATGAGTATTTCAGTATCGATAGATTTTACCCAGCTTAAAAACGCCATTCAGCAATGCGATGTCAGCGAAAAAATGGAGCTATTTCGATTGTTGGAAAATGAAACCTTTCCTAATCGCTTTGAGCAGTTTTTAGCCCGGGTAAAAACCGATGAGTTGACCTTGGAAGAAATAAACGCTGAAGTAGAAGCCGTTAGACAAGCAAATTTCGATGCGCGTAATCATTGATACCAATTTGTGGATCAGCTTTTTAATAGGCAAATCACTGGCTGGTCTGACGGATGCGCTTATTGCCAACAGAATTACGGTGCTGTTTAGCGAACAGATGTTTGCTGAATTAATTGAAGTTTTACGTCGGCCTAAGTTTAAAAAGTATTTTTCAGACGCTGCTATCGAAGAACTGATAGCCTTGCTTTATGACCGCGTGAAGTGGGTTGAAATTACCTGTCATTTTGATGCCTGCCGGGATCGCAAAGACAATTTTCTTTTGGATTTGGCGGTTTCCGGACAGGCTGATTACTTAGTGACGGGCGATGCTGATTTATTGGTACTAAATCCGTTTCACAACACAGCAATTGTGAGCTTCCGCTCTTTCGAGGACAGTGTTCTTAACCGTTTAACCTAATTCCAACCCCAAACAGCATTGGGTGATTGAGCATGGTAAATATCAAAAAATCCAGTCGGCGCACCGCCAGTTACTACTATCGGGTGTCAAAGAGCGCAGATCGTGGCCAAAATCAAAGAGTAAATGACGCGAATTTATCTTTATTTAGAAAAGATGGCTGCTAACTTACGACGAGCAGACCACTTTTAATTTTAGTCCATAGCGCTTAATTCATCTTAGGAGAACACTATGCTCGAAACTATGGCAAACTCTGTTGGCAGTTGGCTCGGGGAAAAGTTTATCGAATGGGGACAAGACAAACTCAAAAAAGCAGTTAGCGAAAAAGGCGAGGCGGTCATTAAAAAAGTCGAAGATGAAGCGGTCAAAAAAGCCCAAAATGAACTGAAGAAAAAATGGCAAAGTGTGCAGTGGCAACGCTCAGAACAACGTTACAAAGATAAATTACTCAAGCTCTATGGCACTACACGTGTACTCGGAAGTCCAGAACCAACCGAATTATCGGGTATTTTTACCGATTTATATATTTTGACTAGGCCTTTAGCGGCTAGGCGTTTCGCTATTGATCAATTGCTTGAGTCCGATCAGGAAAAACTACAGGGTAGAGAGCTTGAACGCCGCAACGGCGTTGACATCGTAAAACAGCCCAATAGCCATCGATTGTTTATTTTAGGCAAGCCGGGAGCTGGCAAAACCACGTTTTTAAAATACATTAATTTACAAGCCGTACAAGGCGAAATCGCTAAGACACCGATATTTGTTCCGTTACGCGAATGGACGGAAACGGGGTTGTCGCTAATGGCGTATATAGCCGAACAATTTGCTATTTGTCAGTTTCCAGAAGCCGATAAGTTTATCGAGTACTTACTGGAAAAAGGCCAGGCTATCGTGTTATTTGACGGTTTAGATGAAGTTAATCAACAGCATAACTCACGTATTCTTAGCGAAATCAAAAGCTTTGGTCGGCGTTACGATAAAAGCCAATGTTTAATCACTTGTCGTGTTGCTGCGACTGATTATTCGTTTGAAAATTTTAATTATGTCGAAGTCGCCGACTTTACCAAAGAACAAATCACAACCTTTGTCAGCAAATGGTTTAGCAAAGAACCCAAGAAAGCTAGGCAATTCTTAGACGATTTAACGCAACAGCAACATCGCGGTTTGTATGAGTTAGCCAGTAGTCCGTTATTATTAGGAATGTTATGTTTAGCCTTTGCTGATTCTATGGCGTTTCCGAGTCGGCGTGCAGAAGTGTATGCCGATGCCATCGATGCTTTATTACGCAAATGGGACACGGCACGGAGTATTAAGCGTGATGATATTTATAAAAATTTAACGCATCGCTTAAAAGAGCAACTGTTTTCAGCTATTGCGTATAAAACGTTTAAAAAAATAAATACTTATTGCCTGAACAGGAACTTAGCGATTATTTAACCCAGTGTTTAAGCAGACTGCCGACTCAGGAAGTGGAGCGTCCTGACGGTGATGTTGTGTTAAAGGCTATAGAAGCTCAACACGGAATTTTTGTCGAACGGGCGCAAAAAATTCATTCGTTTGCCCATTTAACGTTTCAAGAATATTTTGCCGCTAGTTATATTGCAGCTAAACCTGACTTACAAACGCTTTTATTGCAACAAGTAGCTGATCCGCGCTGGCGTGAAGTAGTATTATTGACTGCGAGTTTATTAGGCGATGCTGATGAGTTTATTATCACCTTTAAAGCAACCGTTGACGCTATGATTAGTAGCGATAATAAGCTTATTAAGCTGTTGCATTGGGCGGATGACAAAGCGCGGCAGCTTGAAAGTCAAAATTCGCAATTAGAGTTAAGAGCTTTTTATACTTGCTTAGCTTGCATACTTGATTTCGCCCACGACCGCGCCGACGCCCGATCCCTCGACATAGCCCGCGCCCGAGCTCGAGCCGGCGCCCTCAACCTAGCCCGCGCCCTCGACCTAACCCGAGTCCCCGACCTAGCCCGAGACCACGACCTAGCCAGCGATATAGCCCGCGACCTCGACCTAATCCGCTCCCTAGATCTAGACTTAGCCCTAGCCCGCGCCCGCGCCCTAGCCCGCTCCCTCAACGCCACTTATGTTTTTAATAGCGTTCACACTAGTTCAATGGATTATTTAATGCTTAACAACGTGAGGATCTTATTAATATTTTTGTTGGCAAGAGCTAATATTGAACGAATTTCAATAGAAAAATATAACAAATTAGTTAAGTATTTATCTGATAATATTACACAAATAAAAGAATGGGGTTTTGAACAATTAAGCGAACAATTAACAGCGCTAATGTCAAATTTTCCTAGCCGAACAGCACCTGCTAACGAATGGCAAGCATTTATCGACCAGCTAAAGCAGTTATTACAAACCGAGTGTAACATTGCTTACGAGTGGCGGTTCACAAGCAAGCAATTAATTACCCTAGCCGATTATTTAGCCGCTAACACATTGTTATTGGAATGCTTAAATATTGTTACCGTCACAGATCGCACGGCTATTAAAAATAGCTTGCTTTTGCTACCTAGATGAAGGCGTACCGAAGGGTTACTTAGTAACGGCATTGTCGGTTATCTGCAAGGGATTGAAAATAGGTCACACTACGTCAATCATCAAAAACTACACCCGTCGGAGTATAATTACGCCCGTACAATTTTAGTTAGGACATATCATGACAGCACAAGAATGGTTAAGTTGGTATCCGAATCCCTTGCCTGAGTTAATTGACAGTTTGGATGTGATTAATTTGCCGGAGTGGCCGGATGCGTTGCTAGAGCCGGAATTATCGGCTGAATTAAATCATTGGTTATGTCAGTGGTTGGCGGCGTGTTTTAGTGAATTAGACTTATTCGATGCGAGTGTAGACCATGCCAAGCGTTCGGGGTGGCCGGAATACTTTCAGCGCTGGCAGGCGGAGAGTTTTCGGCAATTAGTTGCTTGCGGGTTAGCTGAGCAAATGGGCGATAGTTGGCAACTGATTGGTGATGTTGTTAGTCTAGCCACATTAAGACAGCGTTGGCATGACGCAGGGTTTCGCGCGCGTTGTCCTGAAACCTTTAGCGCGCAAATGCAATTACTGGAAGCGTGTGTCTGGGCTTTACCCGATATTTTGACGGGACGACGTAAAGCCACCGATGTGTTATTTCCTAATTCCAGCATGGCGTTAGTCGAAGGCATTTATAAAGGGAATCGCTTAGCCGATGGTTATAACCAAATCGTACAAGACAGTGTTTTGGTCTATTTGCATCAGCGCTTAAACCTAGAGCCAAATGCGCGGTTTCGTTTGCTAGAAATTGGTGCGGGTACGGGCGGGACTAGCGCCGGTTTGTTTAAGCGCTTAATACCGTTACAAAACCATATCGCTGAATATTGTTATACCGATTTATCTAAGGCGTTTTTAATCCATGCAGAACATCACTACGCTGCGGATGCGCCGTATTTACGCACGGCGTTATTTGATGTTAGTAAAGCGCCTACGGAACAAGGCTTGGCAACGAATAGCTATGATATAGTCATTGCCGCGAATGTGTTACATGCGACGTCTAGCATTAAGCCCACATTACGCCATGCTAAGCAGTTATTGCGTAATCGCGGCGTGTTGGTGTTAAATGAAATTAGCGCCAATTCGTTAATGGCGCATTTAACCTTTGGTTTACTAGCAGGTTGGTGGCTGTATAAAGATGAGCATTTGCGTATTCCGGGTAGCCCTGGCCTGTCGCCTGAGTGTTGGCAAGACGTGTTACTCAATGAAGGATTTAACTGTGTGGTGTTTCCAGCGCCGGATTGGCATGATTTAGGTCAGCAAATCATCATGGCACAAAGCGATGGTCGGGTGCGTTTAACGCAGTCAATGACTTTAGCAAAACCGTTGTTAACCGCTTCATCATCAGCAACTAAAGCCAGCCCGGTGGCGCTTGCCGCATCGGAGTTAGCGCCGCGTGCAGCCTTAATTAACTGGTTAAGCCAAGCGGTTGCGACTTGTTTAAAAATGCCGGTCGAGAAAATTCATGCGGGTAAAGCATTAGAGTCGTATGGTTTGGATTCGATTTTAGTCGTGCAATTAACTAATCAGTTACATAAGCATTTTCACGGCGTTACCAGTACGTTGTTTTTTGAAGTCGCCACGCTGAATGGTTTAGCCGATTATTTATTACACCATTATCAGGCGCAGGTGTTGGCATTACTGCGCGTAACATCCTACACGCCGAACCATGAACAGCCGTTGCCTACGTTAAAGCTTAAAGCTGTACCGAGTAAATCGTCTATGCATAGCCCGGTAGCTGGCACGTTCGATGTTGCTGTGATTGGTTTAAGTGGGCGTTATCCTAAGGCGAATACGCTAAAGGAGTTTTGGCAGTTGTTAAGCAATAGTGAAAGCGCTATTAGCGAGATTCCGGCTGAGCGTTGGGACTGGCGCGATGGCTTTGGCTACAGCCGCTGGGGTGGATTTATTGATGGCGTCGATGAATTTGACCCGTTGTTTTTCCAAATCTCGCCTAGAGATGCTGAGCGTATGGATCCGCAAGAGCGCTTGTTTTTGCAAATCGCCTATGCCTGTATAGAAGACGCTGGTTATACGCCTCTGGGTTTATCAGCACAGCGTAAGGTCGGCGTGTTTGTCGGCGTCATGAACAGCTTATATGCCGCTCGCGCTAGTCATTGGTCTATTGCCAACCGCGTGTCTTATGCCTTGGATTTTCAAGGGCCTAGTTTAGCCGTCGATACCGCGTGTTCATCATCGCTGACGGCGATTCATTTAGCGTTAACGAGCTTAGCGACGGGTGAGAGCGATGTCGTGCTAGCGGGTGGCGTTAATTTAATTTTAGACCCTAGTCATTATCAGCTGTTAAGCGATATGACGATGATTTCGCATAGCCCCTATTGTCGAGCCTTTGGCGCGAATGCCGACGGTTTTGTCGATGGTGAAGGGGTAGGGGCGGTGTTGTTAAAACCGTTAGCGCAAGCCATTGCTGATGACGACCGTATTTATGGCGTGATTAAAGCTAGTGCAGTCAATGCAGGGGGTAAAAGCAATGGCTTTACTGTACCGAATCTCACCGCGCAAGCTCAACTCATTGCCGACGCGATAAGTCGTGCGAAGATTCATCCTAGAGCGGTTTCCTATCTTGAAGCGCATGGCACAGGGACGGCATTAGGTGACCCGATTGAAATTAGCGCGTTAACTAAAGCATTTCAACAAAGCGCGGCGGACAGCACTGTCGAAACAGGTTATTGTGCGATAGGCTCGGTGAAGTCCAATATCGGCCATAGTGAAAGTGCGGCAGGTATGGCGGGTTTAACTAAGGTGTTATTGCAATTACAGCATCAACAAATAGTACCTAGTTTGCATTCGGCTCAGTTAAATCCTGCGATAAACTTTGAGCAAACACCTTTTATCGTGCAGCAACGCGTACAAGCTTGGAAAAGACCGGTGTTGAGTCATAACGGCGTGATGACGGAATATCCACGCATTGCCGGTATTTCATCGTTCGGTGCAGGTGGTGCGAATGCGCATGTCATCGTTGAGGAATACCAGGAAACTAAGCCACGCGCCGTTTATCCTCAGCAACCTGCGCTTATCGTGTTATCGGCTAAAACCGAGCTAGCCTTGCAACAACGGGCGCAGAGTTTGGCAGAGCATAGTAGCGAGCATGAATTATTAGACATTGCCTTTACTTTGCAAACCGGGCGCGTGCCTATGACTCATCGTTTGGCTTTTGTTGCTATATCGCATAATGAGCTAAGCACTAAGTTAAATGCGTTTATTTCGGGCAAGTCTTTTGCGGGTTATCGGGGTGTTTTCAAAGCCGACGAAATTGAGTCAGAGACATTTGTATTTACCGGTGAAATAGCCGATGAGTATGAACAGTTGGCAAAAGCGTGGACTCAAGGTGCTGAGATTGATTGGTTAAGCTTATATCAGGGTTTTAAACCAAGAAAGCAGCGCTTACCTAGCTATCCATTTGCCAAAAACCGTTATTGGCAACCCATACGCGTGACGCGGCAGTCCAGTCCTATTGAAACAGACCTCATCGACTGGGATGGTTATTCGTATAGGCTGCGTTGGCAAGAGCAAGGATTAGCTGATACCGCGCCAACTATCAGTAATGGGCCTGTGTTAATCGTAGTCAGCGGTGAGCGTGGTATAGCGCTCGCTCAAGCATTAAGCCAATACCATCAGCACCAAGGTTTAACAACGACGTTTTGGCATGTTAACGACATAGCCAATCAAGATGCCAGCAATTTTGAACACGCCTTACGCGAGCTAGGCTTAGTGCAAATGGTTTATTTTATTTCTGCACCGAATCTGGCTGAGATAACCAGCGCTAGTATCACAACCAGCTTGAATCAGCACGAGTTACAGTTTTTACGCTTGCTCGCTGCATTACGGAAGTTGTTAACGCCTGAAAGTCGGATAAGCTTCACGCTGCTTACTTGCGATACTCAGGCAATTGACTCGGCGCCGCTGAATCCTTATGGCGCGGGTTTAACCGGTTTAGCTTATGCGTTAGCGCAAAGCGAACACAGGATTCAAGTGCGTAATCTCGATATTGCTCGTACGTTATTAAGCCAGCCGCAAGCGCTAGTGCCAAGAGTAGTAGCCGAACCGTTTAAGGTGCGTGGCGATGTCGTTAAATTAACCGCTAATAGTCGTTATCAACAGCAATTTGACCGGTTTAAGGCTGACGTCTTACCCTCGGCTCTACGCCGTGGCGGCGTGTATGTAATTTTAGGGGGCGCGGGTACGATAGGTCAGGCGGTGAGTTTAAGCTTAATCGAGCACTATCAAGCGCAACCAGTTTGGTTAGGTAGAACTCAGGTTGAAGCACAAGAACTAACGCAAAAATTAGCAGCGTTTACTAAAATCGGTATCACACCTGCGTATTATCAAGCCGATGTCACGGATTTAGAGGCATTGCGTCGGGTTATTCAGACCATTCAGCAACGCTTTGGCAAGATTCACGGGGCTATTTTTGCTGGCTTAGTGATTCAGTTTGACCAACCGTTAACGGTGTTAACAGAAGCTGCGTTTTGGCAAATACTGACGGTTAAAGCCTTAGGCAGTTTGAATTTCTATCAAGTCTTAAGCGAGCACGAGTTAGATTTTTTATGTTATTTCTCATCGGGTCAAGCGTATGCATTCTCGGGTGCAGCCAGCTTGCCAGCGTATGCGGCCGGTATTACGCAGGCCGATAGTTTGGTGCAGGCGCTTAGTGTCAATGCACCGTTTCCTGTCGGCATTATTAATTGGGGTTTTTGGCAAGACAGCGTGAAAGCGGTCGTCAATGCTGGTGAGGTTGGGGCGTTAAGTCGAGAGGCTGGCTTTGCTTGTTTTGAGCGTTTTATCAGCCAGTTGACTCAGCAAGGGCTAACACAATTGTTATGCTTAAACGCATCCGCAGCGGTTTTAGCGCTAATGCCTGGTGCTGAAAAGAGCGTTAAGGCATTAACACCTATTGCTACTGACAAAATAACAGCAGACATTCCCGCGAATGAAGCTCGATTTAAAGACTTAGTAAAAACCAGCTTATCAAAGGCGCTGAAACTAGCTTACGACGACATAGACAATAACACGGCATTTTCTGATTACGGTATAGATTCAGTTGTCGCGGTCGGTTTTGTGAAACATATTGCGGATGCGTTAAGCTGTGAATTAAACACTGCATTGATTTATGACTATACGACGGTGAATCGGTTAACGGATTATTTGTTACGGCATCATCACGCGTCTGTGCCAACCTCCGATTTAAGCCCATCTTATTGGTCGGTTTTGGCGAAAGCACGCAAGCTATTTGGGTTAAAGCGTCATAACAAAGCACCACTAGGTACTACAGGCTTAGCAACGGATATTGCAATTATCGGCATGGCGGGGCAGTTTCCAGGGGCTTCGGATATTAACCAGTTTTGGCAAAATTTAATGAATGGCGTTGACGGCTTAAGCCTGTCGGCGCAGCAAACTGGCTTAGCGGGTTTATTAGCTGAGCGTCATTGTTTTGACGCATTGTTTTTTAATATTTCACCGCGCGAGGCTGAGGCTATGAGTCCGCAGCAACGCTTAGTGTTAGAACAAGCCTGGCTGGCATTAGAAGATGCCAGCATTAACCCTAAAACCTTAACCGATACGCGCACCGGTATTTTCATCGGTGCTGAACCTAGTCATTTCGTCGGTGAATCATTTACCGGCGCTTCAGATGCCATTATTGCGTCGCGCTTAGCCTATTTTTTAGATTTAAAAGGCCCGGCATTAGTCGTCAATACCGGTTGCTCATCGTCAGCAGTCGCGTTGCATTTAGCTTGTCAAAGTTTAATCAACCAAGAATCAGAGCTGGCATTAGCGGGTGGTATTTTTGTAGGTTTAACCCCCACTATGTTGCAAACCTTATCGGCTATTGACATGTTATCTGCCAGCGGTAGCTGTAAAAGCTTTGACGCTGATGCAGATGGAACAGCATTTGCCGAAGGCGTTGGCATTGTCGTGTTAAAACGGCTAGCGCAAGCCATAACCGATGGTGACCCGATTTATGCTGTGCTGCAAGCCTCCATGATGAATCAAGACGGTGCTAGTAACGGCATGACAGCACCTAATGGTTTAGCGCAACAAGCCTTGTTAACCGAGCTGTATAACGCTAAGCGTATTCAGCCAGAACGTTTGAGTTATATAGAAACGCATGGCACAGGCACACGTTTAGGCGACCCTGTGGAAGCCAACGCGTTAGTCAGGACGTTTAAAACCTTTACCGATAAAACAAGCTTTTGTGCGCTAGGCAGCGCTAAAGCGCATATCGGCCATACGTCAGCAGCGGCAGGCGTTATTGGTTTGATTAAGCTAGTGTTATCGATGCAAAATCAAAACTTGCCGGGTTTATTGCATTTTAAGCGCTTAAATCCGCTGATTAAGTTAACTGATTCGGCGTTTTATATTGCTGAACATACTCAAGCTTGGCCTAAGACATTAACGGATTTACGACAAGCCGGTTTAAGTTCATTTGGTCATAGTGGCACGAATGTGCATATCGTGGTGGCGGATTATGTGGCTGATAACCGTGTTAACAGCAACGTAAGGCAAGACATGGGGAATGCTTGCCGGGGTCGCCGTGAACTCATCCCTGAGGGCTTGGCGGCAGCATCCCTGCTGCCGACATCCCCGACAAGCATCCCCCATGTCTTGCCAGAGGGTGTAAATCGTTTTGAGCAATACGCCATCGTTCTATCCGCCAAAACCCCAGAGCGTTTACGCGCTTATGCGCAAAAACTGTTAGCGTTCATCGACACTTATTCCGGTGAGTTAGCCGATTTAGCTTATACCTTACAAGTCGGACGTGAAGCCATGATGTATCGCTTAGGTTTTTGTGTGGCTTCATTGGGTCAATGCCAGTCGGTGTTAAGCGACTATTTAACGGGGCAGGGCGAAGGTCAGCATTGGTCTGAATCTAAAGCACCCCGTGAAGCAGTGCTATTAGACTCAGCACTGGAACTTACCACACAACCGTTAACACAGTGGTTAACGTTATGGCTAAAAGGCTATGCCATAGATTGGCAAGTCTATTATGCGCCAGAAAAACCTAAGCGTATTCATGCGCCAGTTTATCCTTTTGCTCGCGATGACTATGGTTGGCAATCGACGTCAGCACCTGCGCAAGTATCGCCGATGGCAACGACTTCATGGACGGAGTTAACCTATATTTGGCAGTGGCAGGTACAAGCACGCACCTTAGAAACTGTCAAAACAAAGGGTTCTGTGTTGATTGTGGCGCCTTTGGCTGAACAAATGTTGCTAAACGAATTACAACAGCATACAAGAGGCCAATCAGTGACTATTGTGACTGAGTTGATGCCTGCTGAATTAAATATACCCAATGATATTTCTACGGTTTATTTCTTTGCGCCTATGCTGGCAGTAGATGATTTGGCAGTGGAAAAACTGTTGCTAAGGCTGATTCATCGCTTAAAAACCGTATGCTCAGCGCAGCATTCACTGGATTTTTATCTAGTAACCATTGATTGTTTTCCGTTATTTGACCAAAACGTCCAAGCTAATGCTGCTGGGTTAACGGGTTTAGCGTATGCCTTAGCGCAAAGCGATTATCGTTTTAAGGTTAGAAACATAGATTTAAGCGCAGCTGATATGTGTAGCGATGAGCTTAGCATGTTATTGACGGCGATACAGCAAGAACCCGCTAGCGATAGAGGCGAAAAAATAAAATTAGCTCAAGGTTGGCGTTATGTGCAACAGTTTAGCCGGATTAGTTTTGACAATCATAGCTTAACTCGACTTAAAACCGGTGGTGTGTATGTAATATTAGGCGGTGCGGGTTCCGTTGGTTCAGTGATTACGCGCTATTTATTAGCCGACTATCAAGCGACTGTCATTTGGTTAGGGCGAAAACCGCTAAGCGATAGTGCTGTGCAACAAAAACTTGCGCAACTTAATCATACGTCACTTTATTATTATCAAGCTGATGCTAATGATTTAGCCAGCATAACCAGCGTCGTTAGCGAACTAAAGCAACGTTTTGGTCAAATCAACGGCGCGATTTTTTCTGGCTTGGTGTTTGCCTATGAACGTCCGTTAGCCGAGTTAAACGAGGCTGAGTTTATCGAAGTCTGTACGATTAAAACCACCGGTAGCCGTAATTTTTATCAGGCGTTTAGCGACATGACCTTAGACTTTATGTGTTATTTTTCCTCGATACAAGCCTTTGCGTTTTTATCCGCTAAAGACAGCGCGGCCTACGCCGCCGGTATTAGCTTCACCGATAGTTTTGTTCATTCATTAAAATCTCAATCCCGTTTCCCGATTGGTATGATTAACTGGGGTTATTGGGCAGATACCACATCGGGTACGGTATTAGAACAGCGTTTGGCTCAGCATTTTGGCCTTATTAGCGATGAACAAGGTTGGCATTGTTTTCAAGCGTTTATCGAGATGTTATGCAGCGATAGGCTCTCGCAGTTATTGTGCATGAATGCCTCGGAAACAGTACGCGCGTTAATTAACTGCCTTGATGAAGCTATAATTTCTTTAGCCCAAACGCAAGACTCGCTACTAGATGCTTTATTTGATGAGCTGGATGCGTGACTATAGCTCCTTTCATACACTTACAAGTATCAAGTGCAAAATCTCTTAGGCGCTGAATTCTCATTTTTTTACAGCGATTAAACAGGCAAAATTAAACCACTGGAAGTAAACATCTTTGTGTTTAAATCCGGCTCGGCTTAATAACTCCATGTTTTCATCTAGGCGATAAGGTACTAAGACGTTTTCTAGTGCTTCTCGTTTGCGTTGGTTTTCAACATCGGTGTAACCGCTGTGAGATTTTTTAAAGTGTAAATAATGGTCTATGTATAAGCGGTTTAATACGGTATCGGAGGCGAGTATTTTTTCTGATAACAATAAAATACCGCCGGGTTTTAAGGCCTGATAAACCAATTTAAGCAAGGCTTCTCGACCGATGGGACGAATAAATTGTAACGCCCAATTGATGATAATGGCATTGGCAGTGGGAAGCTGCGTTAACTCACTTAAATCGGCCTGTTGTAAACGGACTCGGCCTGCATTTAAAGCTTCGGTTAATTTAATTTTGGCTTGTTCTAGCATTGGCTCAGAATTATCAATACCGATAAACTGCGTATCTTTTGGGCAAGCAACATGGCTGAGTAAATAAGCGATGCTTGTACCTGTTGAACAACCCAGGTCACAAATAACGGCTTGTTGTTCATTGGCTAGAAATGTCGTGATTAAGTCGGCTTGTAAGCGTTGTATTTCTTGGTAAAACGGTACGCTACGCGACACCATGTCATCAAAAACTTGGGCGACTTGTGCATCGAAGGCAAAATCTTGTACTTTTTCGATTTGGGTAAATAAAGTGTCTTGAGCGGTCATCGGCTACGACTATCTTGCCGGGTTACGATTAAATAATTCAACTAAATGCGCTAAGCGATGCGCGCGCTCGGCGGATAATTGTGACCATTGAAAGCGCCAACGCCAGTTGCCTTCAGTTGTACCCGGCGTGTTCATGCGATGTTCTGAACCTAGTTCTAAAATATCTTGCATAGGAATAACGGCTAGATTGGCGACGGAGGCTAGGGCAGCTTGCACGAGCGCACAGTTTAATGTGGCGAGTGGATTGCCCAGGTATTCAAAGATGTGTTGTTTTTCGTGTTCACTCAGCTTATCACCCCAGCCGGTGGTTGTGTCGTTATCATGGGTACCGGTATAGACCACGCAGTTCTTTTCGTAATTATTCGGTAAATACGGATTGTCCGGGCCACTGTCAAAGGCAAATTGCAATATCTTCATACCCGGTAGCTCAAATTCTTTGCGCAACTCTTCGACTTCGGCTGTGATGATGCCTAAATCTTCGGCAACTAGAGGTATCGAACCTAACTGATTTCTGACGGCATTGAGCAGCGCTTTGCCTGGTGCAGTCACCCATTCGCCATTTTGTGCGGTAGGCTCATGGGCCGGGATTTCCCAAGCGGCCTCTAAGCCTCGGAAATGATCTATGCGTAAAATATCGAATTGCTCTAATTGGGTATGCATACGTTCTACCCACCAGTTAAATCCGGTTTTTTTCAAATACGTCCAGTTATAATGTGGGTTACCCCAACGCTGGCCTGTTTGCGAAAAGTAGTCCGGTGGCACTCCGGCAACAACAAGCATATTACCGGCATCATCGAGTTTAAAGACATCGCGATTAGCCCATACATCAGCGCTGTCATAAGAGACAAAAATAGGAATATCGCCAAATAATAAAACGCCTTTTTGGTTAGCGTAAGCTTTTAACGCCATCCATTGTTGGAAGAAAACAAATTGCTCAAATTTAATACAGTCAATTTCAGCCGCTAAGCGTTTGCGCGCTTCCTTGATAAATTTGCTGTCGCGTTCTTTTAAGTAACTCGGCCATTCATTCCAGCATACTTGGTTGAATTCTAGTCTTAATGCTAAAAACAGTGCAAAATCGTCTAGCCAGAATGCTTTGCTTTCACAAAATTGTTTGAACTGCGCTTTTTCTTCGGCATTTGCGCGTTCTAAAAAGCCGTAAAACGCTTTAGTGACTAAACAACTTTTGTAAAATCGGTCCGTGCGTACACATTCTTCACATTTGTCGGGCAGTTTTAGCCAACCTTTTTCAGCGAGCAGTTCTATGCTAATTAAATCGACGTTACCTGCGTGGGCTGATAATGATTGGTACGGTGAGCCATCCGAATGCGTCATGCCTAGTGGCAATGTTTGCCAAACCGTTATCCCTGCATTGTGCAGGAAATCGACAAAATGATATGCATCTTTACCTAAGTCACCCGTTGGGTATTTTCCTGGTAAAGATGTGATATGCAGTAATATGCCAGCACGGCGTTTGGTCAAAATGTCTTTCACAAAGGGTTCTCAAGTTAAGTTTCTATACTAGGGCGCATAGTACCGCCCATGACTGGCGAGCCGCAACCTTGGGTAAACGATAAGGCTAAATAAGCCGGGGGATCTTTGCCAATTAATTGGTACAAATTAATTAAGTTAAGTCGGAACTGTTTTTCAAAATTACTGACTACTTCGCCTGGATTATAGTCGCCAAACCACCAAAACCAATCAGAGCCTTCACAAATGGCTAATTGGTGTTCGGCTTGTTGACGTTGTTCTGGTGATAGTTCACGCTTGGCTAGCGCATGATCAAATGCGGTTTTGGCTTCGTGTAACATATCCCAGGCTCGATTTTTATCAGCATCGCCTATCCAGGTCGAGAAAGAGCCATAAACCCAACTACCCGAGACTAATTGGCTTAACGGCTTTATAGGTATTCCAGCGTCCAGACACGCTGAAAATGTTGTGAGTTCCACGTTAGGATGCGTACTCAAGCGTTGATATAACTGACTTAAAAAACGATGGCCGTTTTCAGGGTAGTGTTCCCAGGCGTTTTCCCCATCCATGATAATCGCAACGATTTTCTCAGAGGCATTATTAGCCGCTATCACGTCTAAATGATGAATAAAGTCGTTAACTGCATCATCGCTATGCCATTTTGAATATTCAAAGCCAATTAAATCGGATAAGCCATCATCCCGAAAAAAACAGGTCACGTCAGTGTTGTTTAATCGGTAGGCATGATGGTTATAATCGTTGTAATCGGCTAACGATTGTTCGGAGGCTATTAAGCTATGGCGTAATACTGCGCCGCCACTGGCTGTCCAGCGTATCTGATGCTTGTTTAGCAGGTGTAAGGTGCGCGCGCAAATACTGCCTTCTGAGGGCCAACAGCCACTAGGAGCAAAACCAAAATAACGCTTAAAAGTATTAAGCCCTTGTTCAATATGCCACACACACCTCGATTCGCCATCGGGATAGGTCTTTTGCTCTGGCATTTCAACGTAGGGCATAGCTTCTTTGGCTGAGTTTAGGTCCAATAACAGTGGCATTATCGGGTGCGCATAAGGCGTGAACGAGAGTTCTACTTGCCCATTTTTCGCTAGCACTTGATAGCGGTGAATGATGTGCGCATGTAACTCACCGATGATTTCTAGCAGCTCTCGTTTATCGTACTCCGTATAACTATGACCTTTTTCGATTAAATGCTTAATTTTGTCATTGTTTAGTTTGACCGTTTCGCCTATCCACGCTAGGTGATACCAAACGACTATATCGGTGATGTATTGGGCATTGATATAAGCTAGGTTCTCGAAATGTTGCTCCAACCAATCGGCCATGTCTGCGAGCCGCTTATAAACGGGGTAACGGTTTATTTGCCGTTCTCTATTGGCGCGTAAACAAGCCTTAATCAGAGTTAATATGATTTCAGGATTTTCTGGTATAGCGTTGGAGGCAAGAGCGGCTAATAAGCTGTCTTTAATCGGTTTTTGCTCGTGTAAAAAGGCGTGAATTTGTTTTGCATAGTCGGCAATTTGTTCTAATAAAATAGGTGCAAAATTAACGACGGCTTTGGCATTTGGGCAAGCTTCTAAGTGCGCGGCCATATCGACGTAGTCTTTTATGACATGTAGATATGTCCACGGTAGGATAAATTCGCCAGTAGTTAAATCCCGGTATTCTGGCTGATGCATGTGCCAGCACAATACCAGTTTTAACTTAGCTGAAGCGGATTTAGCGGACATAATGTAAACGCTGTCCCAGCATTTCTGGCGTCACTAAAACCACGCCGCCTTCACTGACATAAAAGCGTTGCGCATCATCGGCACGGTTCTCACCGATAATCGTACCCTCTGGCACGGCGCAACCGCGTTCAATAATCGCTTTAGTAATCCGGCAATGGCGTCCGATATTAGAATCCGGTAACACAACGCTGTCTTGTAACGTGGTATAGCTATTTACCCGGACATTCGAGAACAACAGTGAATGCCGCACCTTAGCACCAGAAACGATACATCCGCCTGAAATCATCGAATCCACGGCTTGGCCACGTCTATCATTATCGTCAAATACGAATTTGGCTGGTGGGGTTTGCGCTTGATAAGTCCAAATTGGCCAGGTGTTATCGTATAAATTCAAGTCAGGGTTAACGCCAATCAGCTCCATATTAGCCGCCCAATACGCGTCTATGGTACCGACATCACGCCAGTAGCTTTGTTGCCCACTTTGTAAGTCTAAAAACGGATACGCATTAACGACATACTTATCAATCACTGACGGAATAATATCTTTACCAAAATCATGGCTAGAACCTTTTGTGTCCGCGTCTTTCAACAGTTGTTCAAATAAAAATCCGGCATTGAAGATGTAAATACCCATTGAGGCCAACGCTGTATCGGTGCGGCCTGGCATGACCGGCGGTTCGGCTGGTTTTTCGACGAAGGCGTGCACGCGCCGATTATCATCAACGCCCATGACGCCGAACGCCGTCGCGTCTTTTAACGAGACTTCGATGCAACCTATGGTTAAATCGGCTTGTTTTTGAATATGGTCGGCCAGCATCGCGCTATAGTCCATTTTGTAGATATGATCGCCTGCTAATACTAAGACATATTGAGGATTGCGTGTGCGTAAAATATCGATGTTTTGGAAAACGGCATCGGCGGTGCCTTGATACCAAGAATTTTCATCATGGCGTTGTTGCGCGGGCATTAAATCGACATATTCACCGAATTCACCTCGCAAAAATCCCCAACCTTGCTGAATATGACGAATCAGCGAGTCGGCTTTATATTGGGTTAAAACGCCGATTTTGCGGATACCTGAGTTTACACAATTTGACAACGGAAAGTCGATGATACGGAATTTACCACCAAACGGTACGGCAGGTTTTGCCCGCCAATCGGTCATATTCATTAAACGCGAACCACGACCACCGGCCAAAATTAAAGCAATCGTATTGCGCGTCAAGTGTTGAATGGAAGGATCGGGGCTTAAGCTGTTTGACGCGGGCATATAAATCTCCTGTGAGCATTAAAATCAATGTGCGCTGGTTAAGCGACTTTTTATCGAGCGTATCGGGTGTCTGGTCAAGGTCAGTTAGTCTATACAAAAAGATATAAGTAAGTAAAATCTATAAGGCAATGCCAAGACGTAAGTTGAGAGCCTGCTAGGCTAGATACTATCACGATAGGTTTATTTTACTGTTTAGTTGCACATATTTCTGCCTAAATTTACATGGAAATAGTAATACTAGTTTTTACTCGCTCATATTGTTGAATAATCGCTAGTTACTAAGGCAGTTGAAAATCTTCTACCGCGCCTAGATGATCCGTAGAAAAACGCTTAGGTGCTTTGGCATTAACGCCCATGCCGCGCTTGGCAAACGCACGCCAAAATGCGTTGTAATCGGCCGTATCGCGCGCTTGGGCAACGGTTAGTAAAGCATTGCGTGCTTCTATGAAGGTTGGGTTCGTCGGTGTCATTTTTAACGAGGCGACTAAATAATCCAACATTCGGTCACGGGCTTGTTCTGGACTTAAGCGACTACTGTCGTTTAGTAATTGTGCATAGGCTTCCCATAACATGGTTGCCCATACTTCGCCGCTGTTATGCACTTCTGCGTTGGACTTGGCGGTAAATAATGTAGGAATATCGCCGGGTAATGCTACGCCATCGGTAATATGCTTAAACGTCAACGGATTAACATTCATATCGGTGGAATAAGGATAGCGCCGTATGCCAAAAAAATAATCTTTGGGCTGCGTAGCTGAGACATATTGCGCTACGGGATAAGCACCGTTAAATTCAGTGTTATTCGCTCGTTGTTGGTCTTCTGGGCGCACCATAACCAGCAATGATAAGAAATCGCTCCAACCTTCGCCCATTGAGCCGCCTTGATTATTGGCTAGCCGTTTAACTAAGCGTGTGCTCAAGAAATGTCCCCACTCGTGTACCACGATAGTATTGTCTAGTGCACTGTTGTAAGGCGGTAAGATACGTCTTAATAAATTCGCAGTTAGCGTTGGAGTGCTGGTGAGTTGTTGTTTAATAACATCGCCATGCGCTTTCGTGATACCTAAGGTCGGTATGGTAATCGCGTTATCGATTGCTGGATCACCAATTCCGCCCATGTTAAGCATGTTTCCCGGAGCATTGTTGACGATAATTGCGCCGATTGCGCCCGCATCTTGCGCGTTTTTAACTTTTTCAGCAAAAAAGCAGTCACCTCTATCAATAAGAGCAATTTTGCCGCTAACAGTATCGCTAACGGAAGCCTCGCAACCATCATTGGTCGGTTCGGTACCATCATCGATAATCGCGATAGCTTGATTTTTCAGTTTAAAATCTTGAGGGCCAAACGATGCTGTCGTCACAGGGTATTTTTTGCGTAGGCCGTCGTCGGTATTAATTGCTAGATGTTTAGCACCGTTATGCGACCACAAAAAAAGCTGCATTCGTGCAGACTCGCCATCGGCAGGAGTAGCCATATTGGCGTTGTCCGTACCGCTAAAATCATTAATTTCGACTCTCATCCTATCGACTTCAGCACCACCTCTACCATAGTTTTGGTCTTGACCATTACCGGCTTGCTCGTTAAAACCATGATCGTATAACCAATCGTGTAAAAAATTAGTCGTATAAAACGCTTGTACAATCACTGGATAAAGTTGGCCGGGGCGGTTATCACTATCGTATTCGCTAAAATCATACGCGTAATCAAACGTATGGTCGGCACTTAACGGCGCTCTAATATCATGACGAGAAAAACCATCGCTTCGACTAATGTCGGCATACGCATCAACATTATTACCGACCGTTTGCACAGCGGTATCTGGTAACCAAGGATCACATGTGCTAATAGGGCCACAGCTTAATTGAATGAGTTTAGCTGCGACAGGTGTTGCGGCTTGCGTAGGTGCGGTCTCCGGGAATGGCGTTAACTCAGTGCCATAAGGGCTGTCATCGGGTAAGGGGAGTGTTGCCTCTTCGGCCCAAACGCGATAACTAAAAGGTTGGGCGTCATGAGCGGTTAAATCAGTGCGGGCGAGTAATCGGCCATCTTGTGCCGATATGACATAACTATAAGCCTTATTATCTTCATCATTAGCTTTTGTGCTTATTTCTAAATAATACGCTGGCTCTAAGTGCGTGATAAATGGGTAATACACTTTTTTGCCGCGCACAGCTTGGCTTAATTGATAGCTCAGTTTGGCTTGTGCGCTATCGGCAATAACATACCATTGATAGTCTCCACGCTGCTCGCTTAACTTAAATGCCGATGCAGCGGGTGCTTGTGCGTATAAATCGGCTAATGCTGAGCTAATTGCTTCGGGAAGGCCCAAGTTAAAAGCTGTACTCGCAACGGCTGTGTTAACCGTTTGTTGTGGTGCTAAATAGCCTGAAATTGCGGTTAAGGCTAAGTGTTTATCCATTAACACATTAACATGCCGCTCGAACACTTCAATGCCGTTAATGACCTGATTAAAGCGAATAAGCGCACTATCGCCTAAGCGTTGCTGCTCTTGCAAGCGAGCTGAGCTCAAACTTGCCGTGGTTAAGCGGTACAGTTTGGCATAGTGTGCGATATGTCCGCGCGCGACAGCTTCTAAATTTTTACTCGCCGACTTAGCGCTAGACACATTTGTACTTGTGCTAGGCTTCAGCCATAAAAAATTCGGTACGCCTAAGGCAGTTTCTACGCTAATACTGTTCACATCAGTCATTAAGCGCTGGTCAGATACTAGCGAATTTGCGGTCGTTTTACTGTGCTCAGCAAAAGCACTGAAATTGGGTTTTGCTTGAACAGTTAGCGATAGGCTTGATAAAAGGCTTAGCCCGATTAAAACAGGCGTCTTTGTAACTCTTGGCATGGTCATAACATCCGTTAGGTGAGAGTTGTTGTGATAAAAAGTTCGTAAATTTGCATCCATTTTTGTTTGTGCATCGTAAAGCTTAATGCAACTTCATAGAAGAGTATGAAGCGCATTTCTTCAACACTACTTAGAGAGCGATACGATGAAAACTATAAATACTTTATTAGCGGTAGCCATTGCCGCTGCATTACCTCAATTAAGCCAAGCGGCCAGCCACAGAGAAGCACCGGCGATTGCATTAGACCCAGCGGCGGATATTACCGATGTTTATGCGTTCCGTAGCTGGGAAGACCCTAGCAAGATGGTGTTTATTATGAACGTGTTGCCTGGACAAGAACCCAGCTCTGGTCCCAATTATTTTAATTTTGCTGATGATGTCGCGTATGACTTCCACATTGATACGAATAAAGACGGTAAAGCCGATGACATTATTTACCGTATCCGCTTTAAAACCGAGTTAAGAGCACCGTTTACCGATTTACCCGTTGCCTATGGTGGTGTTGATACCGTACCGGGCTTACCACCGGCGATTAATAGTCTAAAAGGCGACGGCGCTTTAGGTCTCGGTATGCGTCAAACCTATACTGTTACGCAAATCAAGGGTAAAGCACGCACGTATCTGAATAAAACCAAATCGGTTGCAGTACCTTCTAACATAGGACCACGCACTATTCGCGATTATGAAGCGTTAACTGATAAAGGTATTTTTCCACTAACTAACGGTGGTCGCGTGTTTGCCGGTCAACGTGATGAGTCATTTTATATCGATTTAGGTGCGACGTTTGATACATTAAATTTCCGTATGCCGCCCATCTTAACGGCCGAACAAGATGCGAATGATTTTGTTAATCCGTTCGGTAATGACATGTTCTCAGGCTTTAACGTCAATACCATAGCATTAGAAATTCCAATTAGTGAATTAACCAGCGATAGCGAAAACGGTATTTTAGGCATGTACGCATCGACTAGCCGCCCGCAAAGCAAAACCTATAACAAAGATGGTACGGTAAAAGCAGAGGGTGCGTTTGTGCAAGTGTCGCGCATGGCAAATCCGCTAGTGAATGAAGTGATTATTGGTACTGGTAAAAAAGATTTGTGGAATGCGACCGAGCCAGAAGATGAAGTGCAGTTTCTGGATTTTTATTTAAATCCGCGTTTAGCGTCATTAATTAATGCGGCGTTTGGCACTAGCTTTCAAACCACAAACCGGACTGACTTAGTAGCAGCCTTGCTCAAATATCCTGGTCAAGACCCTAGCTCATGTACTAAAGCCAATCCGTGTTCAGAATTGTTAAGAGTCAATGTCGGCGTAACTCCAACAGCTCCTGAATCGCAAAAACGCTTAACGGTATTTGCCGGTGATAATGCAGGTTTCCCGAACGGTCGCCGCCCTAATGATGACGTGACCGATTTAGGCTTACGCGTGGTTGCCGGTGCCTTATTGGGTACGGTGCCGAATTTAGGTGATGGTGTTAATTTTAATATCGGCGCGCCTGGTGATAATGTGACGGCGAACAATACCGTTCGGCATGATTACTGAGTGGCATTAATAATTTCAACCACACGAGG
>CAWUNX010000010.1:0-22816 GCA_963923905.1 uncultured Methylocucumis sp. | reverse complement strand
TTGAACTTTAGAGTTAGTTTAGACTATTTGATGATTTATGCACCAACGCCGTTGTGAATTCTGGCGGTAACAGCGTTAGTGTTTTATTAGGCACCGCTACCGGTACCTTCGGCCCTAAAAATGATTTCATCGTGGGTTCGTTTCCGCAATCGGTTGCAATCGCCGATGTCAATCGTGATGGTAAGCCGGACTTAGTTGTTGCCAATTACTCCAGCGACACGGTCAGCGTGTTGCTCGGTAAAGGTAACGGTACTTTTAAGTTTAAAGTGGATTATGCTACCGGAGTCAGTCCGTTCATGGTTTCAGTTGGCGATGTTAACCATGACGGCAAATTGGATTTGGTAGTACCTAATGCGAATTCGGATACGATTAGTGTTTTGCTGGGTAATGGTAACGGCAGCTTTAAGCCAAAAGCTGATTTCAGTACTGGCGTAGGCCCGTTAGCGTCAGCGATAGCGGATATTGACTTAAACGGCAACCCCGATCTTGTGGTTGCTAATTCCACCAGTAATACCATGAGTGTGTTAGCCGGTAACGGCGATGGTACTTTCCTACCCAAAACGGATTTTGCCGCAGGGACATTTGTCGGCTCATTAGCCGTCGCAGATGTTAATAATGATGGTAAGCCGGATGTTGTTACATCGAGCATTAGCGACAAGACGGCGAGTGTTTTGATTAACACTACTCCGTAATATCACGTCATTTTATTTAGTCGGGATGCCAATACTGGCGTCCCGGCTTGTTAACAAAGCTGAAAGAGACTTAGAGTCTCACCATTCTCTAATCCGGAAAAAACTCCTCAATCCACGATTTTTCTTCCTCTTCTTGCGCCGGTTTGGGTTCGTTACCACAGTTAGAATAGCTATGCGGTTCGGAGCCTTGGATATACGGGTAGGTCTTGGCGCTGGTGCAATTTTTATTGGCTAATAGGCCAGAGTAACGGTCTACCGATACCGAGATAATATTATCAGGTGGCGATAAAATTACCGGTTGGTTAGAGATTTGTTGCATTAGCGAGACCCAAACCGGCAATGCACCCGCCGCGCCGGTTAAGCCTATCGGTTTATTATCATCACGGCCTATCCAAACTACAGCCAAGTAATCACCGGTAAAGCCTGCAAACCAGCTATCTTTGGCATCGTTTGTCGTACCGGTTTTGCCGACTAAGCCATAGTCTTTAGGAAAGACGTCATAAGCGGCTTTACCCGTGCCTTCATGCATGACTTCTTGCAGAATGGTATTGACAATATAAGTGGCTGCTGGGTCTACCGCTTGTTTAACATTTATCGGATAACTTTGTAAATGCTCGCCATTCGCGGCGACAACGGCCTGTATGGCTTTAATTGGCGTGGTGAAGCCATCAGCCGCTAAGGTTTGGTAGATTTGCGCAACATCCATAGGCGTTAATGCCGTGGCGCCTAATAATAAAGATGGATACATATCGACTTCTTTATTCACGCCCATGTTTTTTAGCGTTTTAGCGGTTTTAACAATACCGACATCCATGCCGATTCTGACTGTCGCTAAGTTATAGGATTTTGCTAACGCGGTATGCAGAGGAATCCGGCCATGTTCTTTGTGATCGTAGTTTTTCGGTGTCCATTCGCTACCATTTTGTGCGCGAATTGTCACAGCCGTGTCATTGATAGGCGTGGTAATCGTGTATTTGTCTGGATTTTCTAGCGCGGTTAAGTAGATAACGGGTTTCATCAACGAGCCTATCGGTCTAACTGCATCTAAGGCACGGTTAAATCCACTCGCTGAGTTTTCCCGGCCTGACGCTAACGCTACGATTTCACCACTGTCGCGCCGTGTGACCACGACAGCGGTTTGTAAATGACGCGCTTTAGCGAGTTTATCGAGTTGTGCCAGTTTCTTAGCGACGGTTTTTTCTAAGGTTTCTTGCAGTTGGGTATCTAAGGTCGTGAAGATTTTTAAGCCATCTGAGGTTAAATCGTCTTCGCGGTATTCTTCTTTTAATCGGCGTTTGACTAATTCTAAAAATCCGGGGTAACGATTACCGATTTGATGCGAGCGTGGAATCACGTTAAGTGCCTTAGCTTTGGCTTCTTCGGCGGCTTTAAGGTCTAAATAACCTTCTTTAACCATTTCATCGAGTACTAAATCGCGGCGTTGTTTGGCGCGTTCGGGGTAGCGCCTTGGGTCATAATCGGAAGGTCCACGCACTAAAGCGATGAGCGAGGCTACTTGTTCTAGCGGCAAGTCTTTTAATGAGTTACCAAAATAAAATTCACTGGCTAAACCAAAGCCATGCACAGCGCTACCGCCATTCTGACCTAAGTAAATTTCGTTTAAATAGGCTTCTAAGATTTCATCTTTGCTATAACGAAATTCTAAAATCAAGGCCATCAGCGCTTCTTTAAGCTTACGCTTTAGGCTACGCTCAGAGCTTAAATAAAAGTTCTTCGCTAATTGTTGCGTGATAGTACTACCGCCTTGCACCATGCCGCCGGCTTTGACATTCGACCAAATCGCTCTAACAATGCCGCGCATGGATAAACCAAAATGCTCATAAAACTCGCGGTCTTCCGAGGCTAATAAGCCTTTTATTAAAGCATCAGGTGCGTCCTTGAGTTTTATTAACACACGGTCTTCTTTTATTTTGGGGTAAAAGCTGCCAATCTGTACCGGGTCCATGCGCACCAGAGGAATGTCTTGGGCTTTCTTGACATCAGTAATGGCAATAATGCCGGTATCGCCAAACATTACGCGCATTAACAGCCCTTGCTGCTGGCTATCCCAAAACGTGAAATCACGGGTTCTGACTAAAAATTGGTTGCCGGTATGGAAATAAGAGCCATCAAATGCCAGTTTAGCGTCTTTGCGATAATGCAGTTGTTGTAATAAACCTTCAAATTTAGCCGCGCTAATGGTATGTCCTGCGTATAATTCGACGGGATTAGCATAGACATGCGCCGGTATCGCCCAACGCTTGCCTTCAAATTGCATGCGGATTCCGTGATCTAAATACAGGATGTAACCCGATAAAATAGCACCACATGCCAGCAGGCTTAACATAAAGGCGCTGCCTAGCCAAAAAACTAAGCGCGAGCGTTTTTTCCGGGTCGTTTTTTTTGTGCTTTTCTTGGCGCCGTATCGGACGCTGGAGTTTTTTCTTTCCGCCATAGCTTCTAAGTCTACGTTGAATGGGCTAGCTATTGTAGCCTGCAATGCGTGATAAAGGCATAAAACTCGTTAAAGCAAAAGCCAAAACAGGCGGTATAGGGTAATTAAAAAGTTAACAACGGGTGTGGAGTGGTGTTTGAGTCTACTCCAGTTTTATCAAATTGGAAGTTTTTCAGTGGATGTTATGGTTATATTTCTTTTCTCATTTTCAATAGCGAGGAATGGTTTATGACGATTGGAGTAAAGCCGTTAGGTGTAAGCGAGTATGAAAAAGTGGTGTTGTTTGATGGCGTTTGTAAGCTTTGCAATGCGTGGGCGAGATTTTTGATTCATTATGATAAGCAGCGCATTTTTAAATTGGCATCGGTTCAGTCAGCGCAGGGCCAAGCAATTTTGATTTGGTATGGCTTACCGACTGATTATTTCGAGACTATGGTACTGGTCGATGAAGGTGTGATGTATAAAAAATCTACCGCATTTATTCGCGTGATGAGACGCTTGCCTTGGCCTTGGTTTTTGTTGGCGAGTTTAGCCTTACTACCTAGACCGGTGCGTGATTGGCTATATGACCGCATAGCATTGAATCGTTATGCGTTATTTGGTAAATACGATGTGTGTCTCTTACCTAGCGCAGATTATGAAGACCGTTATCTCAATGACTAAAATGAGCTTAATTCTGTATATTAACCGTATGGCGCTCGCGTTTATTTGGTTTTATCAAGGTCTTGTGCCAAAGCTGCTTGGACCGAATCATGATGAGTTAGTGATGAACATGGCTTTAGGTTTGAGTCCGCTATGGGCAACCTATTTGGCGTATATAGGCGGAGTTTTAGAGCTGATATTGGGCGGTGTGGTGTTTGTTTTTTATCGACATGCATGGCCTTATCAGCTAACCATTGCGGCAATGATAGGTTTTTTGCTGTTGACGATTATTTGGACGCCTGAGTTTGTGACATCGGCGTTTAATTCAGTGACGGTGAATTTAGCGATTATTGCGTTAGCAATGAATGCACTGGTTTGTATTGAATCGATAAGCTGTTTTGATAAAAAGAATTAACGCCTTGTTTAGTGTTAGCCACAAGGCGTTAAATGGTGTTATTGATTATCCGACTCTGGTTGCCAATAAATGTCTAACCAGTTTTTGAAGTCGTCAGCTATGCGGTTTTTTTCACGATAAAAATCAGCACTGGATACGATGCCGTCATGGTTTACGTCAGCGCAGTGTTGTTTTTGTCGCCAGCATTGTTGATCCCATTGCTCAAAGGCATCGGCGCTTGCTTTGGCTTTTACGCTTTTGTCAGTTTCGTTAACCACACCATCGTTATTAAGGTCGGCTTGCGCGACAAAGTTGGTGTTTAAATACTGGTTGATAAATAGCTTGTAGCGCGAAACACGCGTGTAGATACCGTAATATTTGGGTCTGGCGCAGCCATTGCCGTTGCTGGTAATACCTGCTAAACGCCATTCACCATCTTGGTCGATAATGAGTGGACCGCCACTATCGCCTTGACATGAGTCCACGCCGCCCGCTTTATAACCTGCGCATAACATATTGTCAGTAATCCATTTTGCACCATAGCTGGCTTTGCACGCCTTATTGCTGACTATCGGTAGCGTCGCTTCGTACAGTTGTTCTGGGTAGTCGCCATTATCAGAATCACGCTCAGATAATGCACCCCAGCCGATAATCATGGCCTCTACGCCAGTTAAGTTTGGATTGTCTGTGATTAATGGCAAGGTGTCGGTATTGCTGACTTTTGTGGTTAATTGCACTAAGGCTAGGTCGTTATTTTCAGTGCGTTTGTTGTAGTCTGGGTGACGGATGATGCGTTTGACAGAATAGCGTTTGCCAGTGTCGTTTTTTAAATCGGTTACACCGGTTAATACTTGGAAGGTGCCAGTGTTTTCACCGATTAAACAATGCGCGGCGGTAATCACCCAATTATTTTTAATTAAGCTACCGCCGCAAAACTGGCCGCTATAATTATTCAAACCTTTAGTGACCAAGGCGACCATCCAAGGCCAGTCGCCTGATTGAGAGGTATGACCGCCGACAATCGGTGGCATGACTTCTGCGCGTAGCGGTAGGCTTAGCGCTGTTAATAAGATTAGCGACAAACAGCAATGATAGTGTTTCATGTTCATAAGCATTCTCTGTTAGGTTGAAAGGAATTGATGAAGACAAACGCCGACAACTTAGCATGGTTTAGCTGAATGTAAGCTAGCTGATAAGAAATAGTTGGTAAAATGCACAGAGTTATCAGTTTCTGCCGCCTTATACTGTTTAAACACGTTCGATTACGGCGCTATCATTATCATTAATGGCTGCTCTTGCATCAGTTCAATTTGTTCTGCTAACTCGTCGATGCGTTGTTGCCAGTAGTCTAAGGTGTTAAACCAGGGGAACGCGTTAGGGAAGGCGGGGTCGCTCCAGCGCCTAGCTAGCCAGGCTGAGTAATGGATAAGTCTTAACGTGCGTAGCGCTTCTATTAAATACAATTCTCGATGATCGAAATCATAAAATGTCGTGTAACCGCTTAGCAATGCGTCTAACTGTATTTGCCGTTCCTGTCTGTTTCCATTTAACAGTAGCCATAAGTCTTGTATCGCAGGTCCCATACGGCTGTCGTCAAAATCGACAAAATGCGGGCCATCATCATGCCATAACATATTGCCAGGATAACAATCGCCGTGTAAGCGTAAGTAGTGACTATCGCCCGCTTGCTGGTAACAACGCTGTATCTGCATTAGCGCTTGACTGACGGTGGTTTGATAAGCGTCTAGGAGTTCAGGTGGAATAATTTTATGTTCTAGTAAATAACTGCTAGGTTCGACGCCAAAGTTTTCAATAGATAAGGTTGGGCGCGCTTGATAATCGCGTAATGCACCTACGGCATGTAAGCGGCCTATCAGTCTTCCTAACCATTCAAAGGTTTCATAGTCTTGGATTTCGGGTACGCGTCCGCTTTGTTTGGGAAAAAGAGCAAAGCGAAACCCCGCGCTATAAAACAGCGTGTCACCGTCAAATGACAACGCCGGTGTAATCGGTAATTCGCTGTCCGCTAATTCAGCCAGAAATGCATGTTCTTCTAAAATCGCGGCATCGCTCCAGCGTTCCGGACGATAAAACTTAACGATGACCGGCGCGGCGTTTTCAAGCCCGACTTGATAAACCCGATTTTCATAGCTATTTAATGCCAGCAAGCGACCATCACTGAGCAAACCAACGCTATCAACCGCAGTTAAAATCGTATCCGGTGTTAAACCAGAAAAAGGTACTGTTTGCGTATTCATCGTAGTTACTTATTTAAAATCAATATCTTATTGCGTTTTTCTACGAATGAATAGCGTTAATACCGCTCGTTATTGAATTTCGAATAAATATAACCCAGGCTCTGTCAATAAATAGTTAGTTAACGAAGCGAGTGCCGGTGTTATTGGAGTACTGAGATGATAATTATGGCTTTGATTTTCATTGCCGGCGAGTTGTGTCAAGCTGGCAAGACGCGTTTCTTTGCCTAGCAGCTGTGTTAATGACAAGGTTTGGTTAGCTTTTTTATTAATCACTAAGATGGCCGAGCCGTGTTCCGTTGTTAAGCTCAGTACGCGTAAACCCGATTGTTTACAATCGTGAGTAATTGGGCTATTGCGTAACGGTGCTAATAATTTAAAAACCTCACCAGAAATAAATACTTGTTGTTGCTTTAAGGCTAATAAGCCTGCGCCTTTTTCAGTGCGTAGCGGCCAGAACGTGGCTAATTGCACATTTTGCGCATTAAAATCAAATAACGCTTCGGCGACAAACAAGCCTTGCCAAATTGAATCGCGCTCAAGTAAATGATGTTTGTCTGATTTGTCCCATAAGGCGATATTCCATTCTGTCAGATGTAACGGGATTTGCCGATTTGCGTAATGCTTAACGGTGTCGTTGACGTTAGCCAGCCATTCTTGAATCCCCGTGCCAGATTCAACAAAGCGCTTAATGGGCAAGCCAGGGTAATAATGCAAGGCTAAAAAATCGACGTTACCACCTGCTGTGGTCAAAAAGCCCTTCCACCAAGGTGAATCATCGCCGCGTGCTGTTAGGTCAAGTTTTTCCGGCATCGCTGCGCCTAGTTTTAGTGTTTTATCAATGGCTTGTAGTTTTTGTTTTAGTGTCAAATAATGCTGGGCATAGAGACTTGCTTTTGCCGTGACATGTTCTTCGGGTAAATACTCATACACTTCATTACCAAACTCCCAATAGTGAATAGCATGCTGCTGAGTGTTGGCATATTTCACCCAAGCACTGGCTTCTTGATAAGCACCTTCTATCTGGTTTTTTTCTAGCCACGACAAATAATTGAGTACTAATGTCGGTTCGGCAGAGAGTGCTTTGGCTAATGCAGAAAATTCATCAAAGCTTAAATCGTTAGTAGAGCCTTCATGACCTTTAGGTCTGCGATTGCGCCGCTCCGATTTGCCATTGGCCCAATGATAATTATCTGCTACGACGCCGCCTGGAAAACGCAATACGCTAATGCCCATTTGGCTTAACTGGGTTTGGTAATTAGGTTTAGCCCGTAGACCATCTGTTTCATTGAAATACAACATATTGACGCCAAAAAGCATAGGATTTAAGGGCTTAGGCGAGGGTTCTAAGTGCTGTAAACAAGTGCTTAATTCATCGGTAGCGAAAGTTGTCGTGCTGACTAATATAGCGAGTAGAGCGATAAGGGGGTATAAGCGGTTCATATCGGCTAGGTGATATTGGTGAACGACGTCATAGGGTTAGTTAGTGGGGCGTTGCCGGATGACTCTCCTATGGGCAGGCGGTGTCTAGCCGTCGAGGTTAAAACGATTAGCTGCTGCAATGTGGACTTGATTACGCCCAGTACGTTTGGCTTGATACAGTGCTTGGTCGGCGGCTTCTATTAGGCTATGTACGTTTTTATAGGGTGGACATGAGGCAATGCCTACGCTAAATGTGGCATGAAACGTTCCATGGGCATGGGCAAAAGCGATTTTGGCAAATACTTCACGTAATTCGTCTAATAAACGCTTAGCAATGTTCTCCGGGGTATTGGGTAATATTAGCGCAAATTCCTCGCCGCCATAGCGCGCGGCAATATCGCCTTTGCGTAATCGGTGGCTAAGCAAGCGACCTAAGCCTTTAATAACTCGGTCGCCGACTAAATGACCGTAGTGGTCGTTAACCCGCTTGAAATGATCGATGTCGAGCATCGCCAGCGTGAAACCTTCATGATAGCGGTATGTTTGCGCGATTTCACGCTCTAGCGCAAGTTTAAAACTAATGTGGTTGAATAAGCCTGTTAAGCCGTCACAGTTCATTAAACTGTTTAATTCGCGAAAGCGTTTGGCTTTAGTGCTGACTGCTGCGACTAAGTGGTTATCATCTATCGGCTTTTGTAAAAAGTCATCACCACCGGCGCGCAATGCATTAAGCTGTTGTTCTAATTCACTTTCGGTAGATAAATAGACAATCGGAAGATTGGTGTAACTGCCATGTTGCCGAATGACTTGCGCGGCTTCTATGCCCGTGCTGCCGTTCATGTATAAATCCATCAGAATTAAATCCGGTCGAAAGCTCGGTAGTACGTCTAGTAAATGGCCTGGATCATTGATGATTTCTGTATCCATGCCGGCACATTGCAAGATAGTTGCGTAATGCTCGGCTAATAACACCGTGTCGTCTACGATTAAAATGCGATAGCGGCTGCCTTGCTTACGGCCAGTGAGAATTTCTAATTGATCGGCTAGTTGGTCGAAGTCTATGGGTTTCGTGATATAACCTTGACCTCCGACACGCATTGCGCTGAGTCGGTGTTGCCAAGACTGATGTTGGGAAATAAAAATGGTGGGAATGTTTAATTGCAAGGTTTTACATACGTCAGCGACCGCTTCGGTACCGGCAAATTCACCTTCCACGAGTTGTATATCAATCAGCAACGCATCGGGTATTTGCTGGTAAATAGCTTGTTTGAAGTCAGTGACCGAGTTAAAGGTTACGACTTGATAGCCAAAATGAATCAGTTGTCTAAATGACTCGGCGGCAATGTCTTCATCGTCCTCTAAAACATAAACAACCGCTTGCTGGTTAGGGAGAGGCTCTATTCCAGGACTATCATCGATAATGAGTTCCGTTTTAGGCTGTTCATGGCCTTGTTCAGCTAAAGCAACTAGCTTTTGCAATAGCTTGCTCACGGTTGATGTTATGGCTTCAGGCAAGCGGCCATGTTGATATTCTTTGAGCAGTAATTCTAACTCCTTGGCGACATCGCCTAGATGGAAGAAATTAAATGTGCCAGCGGAACCAGCAAGACTGTGAACTTGCCGCAGTAAATCAGTGAATAATTCAGTGTTATCAGGGGTGCCCTGACTGTTTAACCAGGCGGTTTGTATCAAGTTCAAGCGTTCAGGCAATGTCGAAGCAAACTTTTTCTGTAAATTACGCAGTTTAACGTGTTTGTTATTGTCAGATACTACCATGTTGCTTCTCTAGCAATTCCCGAATGTGCTCAGCTAATGTGAGCGCATCAAAGGGTTTAGTAATCACGCCAATAGCCCCCATCGCTAAATAAGCCGCTATTTCAGAGCTTTGCACTTTAGCGGTCATGAAAATAGCGGGCGTTTGCTTAGTATTAGGTAGTTCGCGTAATTTGGTTAATGTGGTTGGGCCATCCATGCCGGGCATCATGACATCTAAAAGTAGTAAGTCAACGTTGATATTGGCTGCTTTGGTCAGTGCTTCTTGGCCTGATGCACAGGAAATGAGTTCAAAGCCTTCATCTTCTAGGGCAAATTCGGCTACTTCACGAATATCAGGGTCGTCTTCAACGTAGAGTATGCGGATGAGGTCGGTCATGTTAATGATTTATGTAGTAGTTTTTGGATAGTCTGAATGAGCTGCTCGTTACTGGTCATGGATTTGGTAAGCGCTGCACTCACTTTGGTGCTCACTTCATGGTCTATCGTTTGGGCGGAAAAGATTATCACGGGGCAATGGTTTTTTAAATCGTCTAATAAGTCCAAGCCTGAGCCATCTTCTAAACCTAAGTCGAGAATAACTAAGTCATAATGTCGGCTGGCAAGTAATTGCCGGGTATCCGCTATGCTTGCAGCTTGCTGATAATGACTAATGTCTTCAAGCAACGCCTTAATGATTTGCACAATGTCGACATCATCTTCAACATGTAAAATAGTTGGGCGCTCGGTATTGGATAAGACGTGTTGCACAGCAGTTTTTAAGCGTTCGTGGTCGAAAGGCTTTTGTAACCAATCGACAATCGTCATCGCGCTACCGGTAAATGCGTTGATATTTTCTAAGGCGCGCCCTGAGATAACAATGACCGGTAGTTGTTGCGTGGCTGGAATGGCGCGTAGCTCTTCGACAAGTTGTAGGCCATTGCCATCGGGTAACGCTAAATCAAGCAACAGTAACTCGTAGTGTTTTTGCTTAAGTAAGGCGCGGGCGGCAGCCAGAGTTGCTGCAATATGGCAAAAAATACCTTCGTTTTTAAGCATTTCGGCGAGTATATCGGCAACATCGGGGTTGTCTTCACAGATTAACACCGGCGCTAGTTCTTGCTCGCTGTAGTTTGAGCTTTGCGCTAACGGTGCGGCATGGGCTGGTAGGTCAAAGAAAAATTGTGTGCCTTGGCCTAACTCAGAAATAAAGTTTAATTGGCCGTGATGACGCTCAATAATCGCTTTGCTAATGCTTAAGCCTAAGCCAGTTCCGCCTTTTTGTCGGGTATCAGAGCTATCGGCTTGGGCAAAACGTTGAAAAATGCGGTTACGAAATTCTTCAGGTATGCCAGAACCTTGGTCGCAAACGTTAATGCGATACCCTGCTTTATGAGGTTCTACCCGGATTTCAACATGGCTGTCTTCAGGTGAGAATTTAATTGCATTAGACATTAAATTGGCAAACACTTGTAACAGTCTGTTTTCATCGACATAAACAGGCGCTTCGCTAAGCCCTGTTAGGGTTAATCTTAACTGGACTCGGTGTTTTAATGCATAGCCTAAATTATCATCGACGGCGCGCTGGGCTAACGCAATTAAATCCGCTTGTTTAAAATCGAACTCAATTTTGCCGGATTCAATTTTTTCTAAGTCTAAAATGTCGTTAATGAGTAGGGTTAAGCGTTCGCTGTTGCGCGCCGCCATTTCTAACATTTTGCGCGCCTTGTCCGGTAAATGCTCGGCTGATTTACCTAGTACTAAGTCAAGGGCGCCGCGAATTGAGGTTAACGGTGTACGCAGCTCATGGCTGACAGTAGAAATAAATTCGCTTTTTAATCGTTCCAATTGTTTGCGTTCGGTAATATCGCGGGCAATATTGGAAATGCCTATGGTGTTGCCGTCTTCATCGATAATCGGTGAAATAGTGACGGAAATATCAACAGGCGTACCATTTTTATGAATGCGCACCGTCTCTAAATGCTCTGCTTTTTCACCGCTGACTAATTTTTTAGCCGCTTGTTGTTCCTCGTGTTCTCTATCGGCTGGGTATAGTATTAAAGCGGGTTTACCGATGATTTCAGTTGCGCTGTAACCAAATATTTTTTCTGCACCCTCATTCCAGCTTGTGATGATACCGTTTAAGTCTTTGCTGACGATGGCATCATCAGAATAGCGGATAATGGCGTCAAAACGTTTAAACGCCAATTCCATTAAGCGGGTTTCGCTTAAGTCGTGGATAACCACAATAAACACCGGTTCATCGGCAATTAATACTTCGCTTGCACGGATTTGAAGAGGAAATAATGTTCCGCCTTTACGCATACCATGTGCGTCAATATTGGCTAAGTGACTGGTTTTAGGTGTTCGTGCTAGTTGTCTAAGAAAGTCGGGTTCAGCTACATAATAATCAATTGGGGCGAGTAATAAACCAAGAGGCTTATTATTGAGTTCGTAATCGACATAACCGAACAGCGCTTGTGCGCTGATATTGCTGGCTTCTATAAAACCTTCGGCGTTGACGCTAATGACACCATCAATGACGGTGTCGATAATGGCGTGAAACCGGTTTTCATGCTGTTGCAATTTATATTCAGACATCAGTGCCAAAAACGCCTTTTGCTTGCTCTCGAGCTGTAAGCGAGCGTGGCTTAATTCTGTTTCGGCACTTGTGGCTAAGTCTTGTAGCAACAGTTGCTCAGACTCTGAAAAATGGCGTGGCTCATAGCCTGCTAAAGACATTACCGCTAAGCATTGACCTTGGTCTGAGCGTATTGGTAGTCCAGCATAGTGATAAACAGATTGTGCGTCTGGAGCGCTATCTGTTTGCCATAGAGCGGCATTATGGGCAAGCACTTGTTTGGGTAAAACAAGGACGTCAGTAAGTGGTGTGGCGAGTCCTGGGTGGTTAAGATACCAGTCGTGTGGTGAGTTTAATACGCTGAAGTAAGTGATAGGAATACCTAAGCTTAGCCTGACCAAGCGGGCGATGCGCGTTAAACGTTGCTGGGTATCCGCGTCTAAGTTCATAAAAATATGGCGAGTCTTTAAGTGAGCAAAAAAAGTATAAGCGAATTGGATGTTATTCCATATGTGACGTCTTATACATTTCTTTATCAGTTTATATTAAGTTCCTTTATAGTTTAAATGGGAATTTCAATAATAATTGATGTATGTATGGAAAGCTTATGAGTTATTCCGACCAACCTTGTAATTCTTTGGCTATAGCATAAGACCAGCTACACCAGCCAGTGCTTGATTTAATACTTGTTGGCTACGGAATAATACTAATTCTCGCCATGCGTGATCTTTGGGGCAGAAATAGTTTTGCATCACCTGAGCGTGTTGCGCTCTTGCGTCATTATTATCAGTCATCGCCCAAAGCAGATGGTCTTTTAGCAACACTTCAAATAACTCACGCGTTCTATAAGTGCCGAACTCTAGCGTAATATAACTGCTTTCGCTATCGGTCATAATTTCATGCCAGGCAAAATCCATTAGTCCGTACTTAGGTACAGAAGATGATGTGCCTAATAAGGGTAAGGTTACAGAATCGCCGTACCAACCCTTAGCCGTATTAGCGCCTAGACTATCCGGTTCATGATCACAAATAATTTCACCATATCCAAATGGCCCTAAGCCAGTATGTATATCGACAACCGCTAGGGTTTTATTGGCTAGTTGATAATGCTGTATTAGCTGTTCAATGACTAAACGTCCGTGTGCGGGTGCTAAGCCGCCATAAAACGGGCCTAACGCATCGGTGTATTGACCGGCGCTTATCGCATGTTCAAAGGCAACACGCCCGTGTTGTTGTTCGTAGTCGTTAAATAGCTGTTGTCGTTGTGCGTGGCTGGCCTGATATAACGCGCTACGAAGTTCCTCGTAACCAAGATTTTGCGGTAGCGTTTGGTTAAAATCGACTTTATTACGATTTAAATCGACGCCGTCGTGGTCACAACGTCGGCACCACGCATAACCCCACGGTGTTAAGGCATGTATGATTAACACGGCGGTTGTTTTAGGCAACGTGATAGCACCGTCGGAGAGTCTACTTAACCAATTCAACTGCACGGCATTACCGGCAAAACCTTCAACGCCATGCGTGCCGCTGATAATAACCAATACGCGTTCAGCATCATAGTCGCCAAGCCAAGCCGTATCGGTGATTAATGCTTCGCTATTCGGGCCAAAGCCAGGCGCTTGATACGGTTGATAGCGTATAGGACAGTTAAGTGTGTTTAATAATGCTAGCCAGCGCGTTCTGCCGGTTAGGTAGCTATCAGAGAAAAAAGTAGTATCAAGCGAATTCATGGTTTTGTAAGAGTTAGGCGGTTTCTAATGCAGGGGGTGTCGGGCTAAGCTCATCCGAATAGCGTGCTAACAAACCGTACTCCGCATAGGCAGGTAGTTTGATTTTGACTTCGTAACCGCTGCCAGACGCTTCATGCATGGGTTCATCGTATTTGCTTAACATGTCTTGTAGCACAATATCGTGGTTGCCGGTTGGTAAGATTAATTCTAACCGGTCGCCGACGGAGAATTTATTTTTCACGTCGATAGTGGCATAGCCAGAATCGGCATCATAGCTTTTTATTTCGCCGCAAAAACGTTGTTGGTGGCTGAGCGAGTAGCCGGACAGGTAATTTTGATGCTCTTCGGTATGGTGACGTTGGTAAAAACCATCGGTATAGCCACGGTTAGCTAAGTTTTGCAACACACCTAAGAGTTCAGGTTGAAACGGACGCCCCGCTAAAGCATCGTTTATCGCTTGTTTATAGGTTTGCGCTGTGCGTGCAACGTAATAATGCGATTTAGTACGGCCTTCGATTTTTAAGCTATCGACGCCGATTTCGACGAGGCGTTGCACATGCTCAATGGCGCGTAAGTCTTTAGAGTTCATAATGTATGTTCCGTTTTCATCTTCCATGATGGGTAATAACTCGCCTTTGCGGTTTTCTTCTTCCAAAAAGTAAATGTTATCGGCCAGCGGGTGACGCTCGCTGCCGCCGCAACTGGAGTAGCTTATATCGTTTAACGAGAGTGCGCCCGTCGCTAACACTGTATCGCCTTCGGCATTTTCATGGGCGGGTAATGTGTCGTATTTCCATCGGCATGAGTTGGTACATGTGCCTTGATTAGGGTCGCGATGGTTAAAATAGCCCGACAGTAAACAACGACCAGAATAAGCAATACATAATGCGCCGTGCACAAACACCTCTAATTCCATATCCGGACATTGTTGGCGTATTTCAGCAATTTCATCAAGTGATAATTCGCGCGACAAAATAATCCGGCTAACCCCTAAGCGTTGCCAAAATTTTACGGCGGCATAATTTACCGTATTAGCTTGTACCGATAAATGAATGGGCATATCAGGCCAAGCTTCACGCGCCATCATGATTAAGCCCGGGTCGGCCATGATGAGAGCATCCGGTCCCATCTCAATAATCGGGTTTAAGTCTTTGGTAAAGGTTTTAATTTTGGCATTATGCGGAATGACGTTGGTAGCTAAAAAGAATTTCTTGCCTAAAACATGCGCTTCGGCGATACCCGTGGCTAAATTACCGGTTAAAAAATCGTTGTTGCGAACGCGTAAGCTATAACGAGGTAAACCGGCATAGACCGCGTCAGCACCATAAGCAAAGGCATAACGCATGTTTTTTAATGTACCAGCAGGAGAGAGAAGTTCTATAGTTTTCATAATTTCCAAGTAAAACAGTAGGAGATAGTGTTGGTTAGCATCATAGCGGATTATTAAACTAATGAAAACAAGGAATTATAACGGCTTGTCTAAGGGCGGGGCGAATTTAATCAGTTGCGGTGCGAGGTTTATTAATTCTGCTTGATATTGTGTGTTCAACAATGCAACTCGTGTAGGGTCGGGTAGGATAATTTTGGTATCAGGCTGTTCAAAAACCATTTTATCGGCGAGTAGATTAATCAGTTTTTTCATTTCAGGTGGTGATAATAAATGCCGACTATGCATGGCTAAGTCTAAGCCTTTTTGACTCAACGAGGGACGGTCAGTGGTGGCCGAGTCTATCATGGCGCTAGGGATTTCTAAGTCTAGTAACGCCGATAAAATAGCGGCTGTGTGCGTGCGAAAATCTTCATAAGCCCATAATTTTATTGGACCTAATGATGCTTGTAAGGTGTCAATGACATTTAGCCAGCTATTGTCTTGCCAGGCTAAACCCGATAGATAGTCATCATAGGATTTTAGATACTGATGTCGTATGGTTTCGGCATAAGCCGATGGGTAAAAGTCAGCGTAATTGCGTATGGCAAGAAAGGCTTGTAGCGAAAAACCATTGAACACTTGCGCTAAGGTTTTCATGCGCTGGTCTAAGCGTGGATATAACAGCCCTTGCGTGACTAGGGTATTAAGCCCACCTAAGAGATTTTCTTCAGATAATAGCAAAAGCTTTGTGTTTGCTAGGTCAAACCCTAAATCACTGGCTTCGGTGCATAAACATGCTAGTAATTGCGCGTATTGATAATCGGTTTGCATTGGATTTTCCACGGCTCGCCAAAACGCAGGCATAAATTTTTGCCGTAGTTTCGCTAGTGGAATATAGGCAATTTGATGCTGCGCGAGAAGCTCCATGTGCTTGCTTAACCAATTTTGGATAAACGTCGAAGCCGTTTTATGAGCGCCTAAATGTATATGGACACGAAAAGAGTAGGGCATAGGAATTGTTGCTGTTATCAATAATTAATGCGGCATAATTCCGGGATTATAACAAAGCTGTTAAACTATTCCCTTTTCGCATCTCGGTATTGCTAAAACCTCATGACTAAAATTCTTATCTCAGACAAATTAGCGCAAGCGGGTATTGAGTATTTAAACGCTCAACCCGGATTTGAAATCACTGTTAAAACCGGATTAAACGAGCAAGGTTTGTGTGACATCATTGCCGATTATGATGCGTTATTAATACGCAGTGATACGCAAGTGACACCTGCCGTACTTCATGCTGCGACGAATTTAAAGCTGATTGGCCGTGCCGGTATTGGCGTTGATAATGTTGATATTCCGTTAGCAACCGAATTGGGCATTATCATCATGAATACCCCTGATGCGAATGCGACGACCACTGCCGAGTTAGCGATTGCGCACATGTTATCGTTAAGCCGCCACTTGCCAACTGCGGATCGTTCTGTGCGTGCTGGTAAATGGGAGCGTTCTAAATTAATGGGTTCTGAAGTGGCTAATAAAACCTTGGCTATTTTAGGTTTTGGCACGATAGGCCGTATTGTTTCGCAACGTGGTTTAGGTTTGCGGATGGACGTCATTGCTTATGACCCGTTTGTCGCACCAGAAATTTTTGCTGAGTATGGTGTTGAATCAGTCAGCCTAGACGATTTAGTCAAACGCGCCGATTATTTAACCTTGCATTGCCCATTAATCGAAAAAACTAAAAACATCCTTGATGCTAACCGATTAGCGCAGATGAAAAAATCAGCAATGATTATTAACTGTGCACGCGGTGGTTTGATTGACGAAGCTGCGTTATACGATGCGTTAAAAAATGGTCGTTTAGCGGGGGCAGCCCTTGATGTTTATGAGGAAGAACCGCCCGCAGGTTCGCCATTATTAGAATTAGATAATATCGTGTTCACGCCGCATTTAGGGGCTTCAACGTCAGAAGCGCAAGTTGCCGTGAGCGTGGAAATCGCAAGGCAAGCCGTGACATTTTTTAACACGGGCGAGGCGATTAATGCCTTAAACTTACCGCGTATTTCTGCTAAAGATTTAGAAAAATCGCACGAATACATGAACTTGGCTGGTATTTTAGGTAAGGTATTAGCCGGTATAGCCATGCAACCGTTAGAGCGTTTAGAAGTCGCCGTGTATGGTAGAGCGGCTGAAGTTGCGGTACGGCCTATTTCAGTATCGGCATTAGTCGGCTTATTAAGCGGTCAATTTTCTACACCGGTTAACCGGGTTAATGCGGAAAATATCGCTAAACGTCAAGGTATTGCATTATCAGAAACCATGACGCAAGCTTCATTAGACTATGTGTCGCTGATTAAATTAACGGGTTTTTCGGGTGAACACAGCGTCACTGTGTCCGGGGCCTTATTAGGCGGACGCCAGCCTCGCTTAGTCTCTCTCAATTCGTTTGACATTGAGGCAGTGCCAGAAGGCTGTTTGTTAATTACGCGCCATGATGATAAACCCGGTGTGATTTCGGCGATTAGTACAGTACTTGGTAATGCCAATATTAATATTACCCGTATGCAAGTCAGTAACGCCGACGCGCAACAACAAGCGATGGCGGTTATTAATGTCACCGACCCTATCTCTAATGATTTACTAACGCAGTTGAATGCGATAGCGGCAGTACATCAAGTGTTACAAATCTCATTATGAGCTTTGCCGTTGTCTGCTTTGACTGTGATAGCACATTAAGCAAAATCGAAGGCATTGATGAACTGGCTAAGCGCAAAGGCCTAGGCGCTGCTATGGCGGAACTCACCGATGCGGCGATGAATGGCGTTTTACCATTAGAAGCCGTGTATGAGCAACGCTTAGCGCATATTCGCCCGCAGCAAGATGATATGCACTGGTTAGCCGAGTTGTATATTGCTGAGCGGGTCGATGGCGCTGTGGACGTCATTTCGGCGTTACAGCAAGCCGGTAAGCTTGTGCATATTATCAGTGGTGGTTTACGCCCTGCGTTATTACCGTTAGCGACGCTATTAGGTATTGACCATGCCCATGTTCATGCCGTCGATATTTATTTTAACGACGATGGCAGCTATAACGATTTTGATAGGCTATCGCCACTTGCTAAATCCGGTGGCAAAGCGTTACTCGTTAAGCAGCTTGCGCAAGATGGCAAACTCGTCATGGTGGGCGATGGTAAAACCGATGTAGAAGCGAAGCAAGCCGGTGCGTTTTTCATAGGCTTTGGTGGCGTGGTTAGCCGCGACGTGGTGCGTGAACACGCCGATGTTTTTATCAGCGAAGCCAGTTTAATGCCGGTGTTGGCGCATATTTTCTAATCGGCTTTAACTGTAGCCTTACAGCGCCTATAGCAACTCAGGAATATCTTACTTTTTCATGCGCATTTTAGGCATAGACCCCGGTTCTCGTATTACTGGATATGGCATTATCGAATATTCATCCGGTGCTTACCGGTATTTAGGCAGCGGAGCAATCCGTATCCACGCGGATTATTTTCCTGATAGGCTGAAGCAGATTTTTGATGATGTGGTAACCGTCGTTGAGCAATATAAACCTGAGTGCATGGCGATAGAGCAAGTGTTTATGCATAAAAACGCAGATTCTGCGTTAAAACTCGGGCAAGCGCGCGGTGCGGCGATTTGTGCGGTGCAAACTCAGGCATTGCCGGTGTTTGAATATGCGGCTAGGCAAGTCAAGCAAGCCTTAGTCGGTAAAGGTAATGCAGATAAAGCACAAGTTCGACACATGGTAAAAGTGTTGCTAAGTCTGCAAGGCGATATGCAAACAGATGCCGGTGATGCTTTAGGTTTAAGTATTTGTCATGCGCATTATCAACAAACCGCAATGCGTCTTAACTTAGGAATAAGCAAATGATTGGTTTATTGCGCGGCAAATTAGTTTATAAAGCACCGCCTGGTTTAATGGTCGATGTGCAAGGCGTGGGTTATGAATTAGAAGCGCCTATGTCTACTTTTTACCAGCTACCGAATATTGGCGCGGATGTGTTGTTATACACGCATTTAGTGATACGCGAAGATGCGCATGCTTTGTTTGGGTTTGCCGAAGAAGCCGAGCGCGGTTTGTTTAGACAGTTGATTAAAGTCAATGGCGTAGGGCCTAAGCTCGCGTTAACGATTTTATCTGGGCAAAGCGTGAGCGAATTTCACCAAAGCATTGCCCATGGCGATACCCAAAGCCTAGTGCGTTTGCCGGGAGTGGGTAAAAAAACGGCTGAGCGTTTAGTGATTGAATTACAAGATAAACTCAGTATAACTGCGTCAACGATAACACCACTAATAGTCGGCGCAACGCAAGCAGGTCATGCCAATGCTCAGCAAGAAGCCGTGAGTGCGTTATGCGCGTTAGGTTATAAACCAGCAGACGCTGTTAAAATGGTGCAAGCGCTAGACAGCCAAGATAAAAGCTGCGAAGAGCTGATTCGACTCGCCTTACAAGGGGCGGCTAAATGTTAGAAAGTGATAGGTTAATCAGCGCAGGCAAACAAAATGAAGACGAGCGCTTAGACCGGGCAATACGGCCTAAACGCTTAGCCGATTATGTTGGGCAAGAAAAATTGCGTATGCAAATGGAAATTTATATCCAAGCTACGTTAAAACGCAAAGAAGCGCTCGATCATGTGTTGATTTTTGGTCCACCCGGCTTAGGCAAAACCACGTTAGCCAATATTATCGCAGCCGAATTATCGGTTAATATTCGGCAAACGTCAGGGCCTGTTTTAGAAAAAGCTGGCGATTTAGCCGCGCTACTGACGAATTTACAAGCGCACGATGTGTTATTTATCGATGAAATTCATAGACTAAGCCCGGCAGTTGAAGAAATTTTATATCCAGCGATGGAAGACTATCAGCTTGATTTAATGATAGGCGAAGGACCTGCCGCTCGTTCTATAAAACTGGATTTACCACCGTTTACCTTAGTCGGCGCGACGACGAGAGCAGGCTTGCTCACCTCACCGCTACGCGACCGCTTTGGAATTATCCAACGTTTAGAGTTTTATAACCTAGATGAGCTGTGCACGATTGTTAAGCGTTCAGCGCAGTTGTCATCGATTCGGATAGAGCATGCAGGCGCGTTAGAAATCGCTAAACGCGCGCGGGGTACGCCGCGTATCGCGAATCGGCTATTGCGCAGGGTAAGAGATTTCGCCGAAATCAAAACTCAAGGCCTTATCGATGAAGCCAGCGCGGTAGCGGCATTAGATATGCTACAAATTGATAGCAATGGATTCGATGCGTTAGATAGAAAATTATTACTGGCACTTATTGAAAATTTTGCCGGTGGCCCGGTCGGTTTAGACACGTTAGCGGCGGCGATTAGCGAAGAACGTGGCACGATTGAAGACGTGTTAGAACCTTATATGCTGCAACAAGGTTTTATAATGCGTACGCCGCGCGGTCGTGTGGCTACCGAAAACACCTATTTATTATTTGGCTTAAAACCGCCTAGCTCGCTAGGTTTAACGCAAGATTTATTTAACTAACCCATGACGTTTATCTGGCCTATTCGAGTCTATTACGAAGACACCGATGCAGGCGGTGTCGTATTCTATGCAAATTATTTAAAATATTTTGAACGGGCGCGTACCGAATTATTACGTGCAAACGGTTATGAGCAAGATCAACTAGTTCAACAAGAAGGCATTTTATTCGTCGTGCGCTCAATGCAAATCGATTATTTAAGCCCAGCGCGTTTTAATGAATTATTACAGGTTAGCGCAGACCTTGTTGAGGTTAAAAAAGCTAGTTTAGTGTTTAACCAAGTGGTCAGTAGAGAGCAACAGCCGCTTTGCACAGCAGTGTGTAAAATCGCCTGCTTAGATGCTAATACCATGCGCCCTAAAGCGATTCCCCCTTATTTACCTCAACAACTTACTTCATGAATACTGATTTATCGATATTTCGTTTAATAACCGAAGCCAGCTTTGTCGTGCAATTCGTCATGCTGGTATTGGCTACGGCATCGCTAGCCTCGTGGACGTTTATTTTTGCTAAGCGCAAAGAATTAAACCGTGCAGTGGAAATCACCGATGAATTTGAGGAGCAATTTTGGTCAGGCGTCGCATTAGCCGACTTATACCGAAAATTGTCGGCAAAAGATTTTGAGCCAGAAGGTATAGAAAAAATTTTCTTAGCCGGTTATAAAGAATTTTCGCGTATGCGCCAAACCGGCACAGTAGAGCCTATGGTGCAAGTTGAAAGTGCGCAGCGGGCCATGCGCATTGAGTTATCGAGAGAATTAGATCGATTAGATGAGCATTTAGCCTTTTTAGCGACAGTGGGTTCAACCAGTCCTTACGTGGGTTTGTTTGGTACCGTTTGGGGCATTATGAACTCGTTTATGTCATTGGGTAATGTCAAACAAGCGACATTAGCCCAAGTTGCGCCGGGTATTGCGGAAGCTTTAATTGCAACGGCAATAGGCTTGTTTGCCGCGATTCCTGCGGTTGTGGCGTACAATCGCTTCTCAACCAAACTGTATCGATTAACTGGGCGCTACGAATTATTTGTCGAAGAATTTGTGGTTTTATTACAAAGACAAGCACATAGCAAATGAGCCAGTACAGTCGAAAAAATACTCGAAGAAAACCTATGGGTGAAATCAACGTCGTACCCTATATCGACGTGACCTTAGTGTTGCTTATCATCTTTATGATTACTACGCCTATGCTACAAACCGGCGTGGAAGTCGATTTGCCCGAAGCCGAATCGAAAGTGGTTGAAATAGATGTCGAAGCGAATCCTCCAATTATCGTAACGGTTAAATCAGAGCATGACTATTTGATTCGTATTAATAACGAAGACGATAAAGCGATACCTGAGGCGGAAATCACGCCCACGGTTATGCGAATTCTCGCTGAAAAACCGAAAACGCAAGTACTGATAAACGCCGATAAAACCATTGAATATGGCATCGTCGTTAGCGTAATGGCGGCATTGAAAAATGCTGGCGTGCCTACCGTAGGATTAATGACTAAGCCTTCCGAACATTCTGAACCCTAAATGTTGCAAAAAAAACGCTATACGCGTTCATTTTTACTGGCATTCAGCTTACATGCCCTATTGCTGATACTCTTTGCGTTAAGTGCTTGGATTAAACCTGCAAAAGAAGTCCTGCAACCTGAGCCGACTGAAATAATACAAGCGACGATGTTTGATGCTTCTGAAATAGAAGCACAAGAACAAGCGATAAAACAAGCAGAAGCAGATGCTGCACAAGCAGCAAGAGAAGCTGAACAACGCGCGCAAGAACAACAAAGACAGCAAGAATTAGAAAAACAACGACAAGCTGAAGCGGCTAAAAAAGCACAGCAAGAGGCGGACGACGCTGCAGAACAAGCCAAACAAGAAGCGGCGGCAAAGGCAAAAGCTGAAGTCGCAGAACAAGCTAAACAAGAAGCCGCTGCTAAAGCTAAAGCCGAGGCTGCACAGAAAGCCAAAGCTGAAGCCGCAGAACACGCTAAACAAGAAGCCGCTGCTAAAGCCAAGG
>CAWUNX010000009.1:0-23964 GCA_963923905.1 uncultured Methylocucumis sp. | reverse complement strand
ATCCTCTCTGGTCTCGTGGGCTCGGAGATGTGTATAAGAGACAGGTTTTACCCCACGCTTGCGTGGTATTGGCTAAGCTTAAAATACTTGGGCTGCCTAAATTTTCCGCTAAAGTTTTGATAAGTTTAGTTTTTAATGCCCAACTTGAATCACCTGATTTGCTTTTACGATACAACACCACACCTTCAGACCAATACGAGTAAACCCCCGCCGCAATGTTCTCCAAAGTTGGCGCATAACCATCCACACGCACATAACGCCAAGGGTCGCCACCGGTTCCAGTCGCTGTGACTGAGGTATTTTTATCTGCCGTGTTAATTGCTAAGCCCCAACGCTTGGCAAAACCGGAACCATCAACAACATTATTAAAGCCCAACACGTTCGTACCGTTTTGCCAGTCTTTTAACAATGTTCCGGTATCAGCGACAATAATAGGCTGCTTAACAATAGGTAACGAAGCATCTTCATCGACAGCGTTATGAGGCGTTTTTGCTGCGGGTCCCACTGCATTTTTAGCTCCGGGATAATTTAAAAAGACTGAGTAAGCGATAACACTGGTCGCCGCACCGTTATTTCTTAAACCTAAAGCCACTGGTGTTAAATTTGAGCCTGTTGTCGATTCTTTGTACGGCGCGGTGACACCGGCATCGGTCAAAATATCATCATCGACTAAACTTTTAACTGCGTTGCTATCGGTTTTATCGACAATTTTAATTTGATCCCAAGCGCCAATTTTGCCCGCGATTAATGAACCCACCACATTACGGTTTAAATTAGGCATACTGGTTTCTGTGTAATCACCTATCACGACTGATGACGGCAGAATGCCGGCGCGTTTTTGTGCGGCTTGTAAGGCTTTATATAAATCCAACGTGACCGCAAAGCCATAAGCCAATCCGGGTGTTTGTATAATCGTGAACGCAGAAGAACCTGTGGTCGGAATGCTTTCTGCGCCCGTAGGCCAACCTGGCTCAACCAATCCCGTAGTTAGCTCAATTTGTTGATCGGGATAATTCTCTGTGCCTGGCTTTAACACAATAAAGGGATCGGCAGCAACCGCGCCAGCATCAGATATTTTTTTATTCAAATATTTAGATGCATTTTCTGAGCTAATGGTTTGTTTCCACGCTTGCGTACCATCCGCCACCCAAGCCGATTGCGGTAAGCCCACAATATTTAAATGCTCTAAAGGCATGTTCACTTTCAATGGAATAATCCCATAACCCGTACCGCCACGCGTACGTCTTAACAGCAATATTTTCTTACCCGCCAATCCAGCACCTAAATTCTGATGACCTAGAAAATAATGCGCTGTCCAATTAGAACCTACCGAACCTGTAACGGCATCGACATCGTTAAAGGTATCTAACGTTCCAGGTGCCGCTAACACATCGGTTACGACTTGGGTATACGCTTTGTTTTGTGCCACTGCACCCGAGATGCGCACAGTAATCGCTGGAGCGCCATTTACCCACGGTGTTAACGCATAAGCTGCACTGGTTGCACTGAGTAATCCTAGTGTTACCGCTGTCAATTTAATTTTTTTCATAAAAACCTGTTATCTAGTTAAAAAATATTGCCCATAGTCAGCAAGCGTTAAGCTTGCTTTGGCTAACCCACTACGTTATTTATATAACTATATAAAATTTACTATTGCAAGCAGATTTTTTCTGAAAAAATAAATTGTCTGATACCTAACATAAAGGGGTCCACAGCATAAAGGGGTAGCATAAAGGGGTCAGAGTAAAATTTCTGCTATACTATTTATCTTTCATATCTATCGACTCCAGGAAAAACAAATGGCGAGACTAGCCCGCGTGTGTCCAATCGGCATTCCTCAACATGTGATTCAACGTGGCAATAACCGACAAGTCTGCTTTGCCGACGCGCAAGACTTTGCAGCTTATGCAGGTTGGTTGAAAGACTGCTCTAAAAAATATCAGGTAGAGATTCACGCTTGGGTATTGATGAGCAATCATGTTCATCTACTGTGTACACCACAAAGTCCAAATGCGCTTAGTCAGCTGATGCAGTCGCTGGGTAGACAGTATGTGCGTTATTTCAATCTCCGCCACCAGCGGACCGGGACGCTTTGGGAAGGACGATTCAAATCCTGTCTGGTGCAGGAAGAAGATTACCTCATGCAACTTTATCGTTACATAGAGCTGAATCCGGTCAGAGCTGGGATGGTAAAGCAACCGTCAGATTATGTTTGGTCTAGCTACCGGATTAACGCATTAGGAAAACCATCAGAACTTTGTACACCTCATACTGTATACCTTGCATTAGGTAAAGATACCAACGAGAGGCAAGCCAATTACCGTGATTTGTTCAAACATCAGGTTGAGGGGAAATTACTGCAAGATATACGGCTAGCGATAAACAAAAACATGGCACTTGGCAGTGAGCAATTTAAAGCGGAAATAGAGCATTTAAGCGGTCGACGGATGACGACCAAAAAGGTGGGTAGGCCTGTTGGCTGGCGCAAAGAAAGACCGAAAAGCAACAATTTACTCTGACCCCAATATGATAACGTCTTTTGAAAAAATCGCTGCTTGTTGGCATGGGCTACGCTCAGCAATTACTAACGCTCAGTTATGGTACGAGTTGGCTGAGACTTATAACCAACACCAATTGGACTGGCAAGCCGCTTACAGCGCAAGGCAAGCTGTTCGCTGTGATCCCTCACGGCAAACACGGCTGAATGCGTTAAACCTAAGCCATTGGCAAGATGCGACGGCTGGCGATGCTGCATTAGGACGTGCCGTATTACTTAATGCTGACGCACTGATTGCACGATTTACCGAAGTGACTAACGCCTGCCCTGGCGACTGGCTAAGCCATTTATACCTCTCTCGTTTACATGAGCTTGTTGGTCAACAGCCGTTAGCTAGCTCACATTTGGCACACGCATTATCGTTAGAAGTCATACCGGGTGAGACTCAACATTGGCTAGGCGTATGGCGCTTAAATGCCGGTGACGCGCAAGGTAGTGTAAATGCTTTATTCCACTTAGTTGATTTACGCCCGCTACGGCACGGTTCTATGATGTACTTAGGCGAAGCATTGTTGAGAATAGGCAACAAAGCCGCTGCGGAAAAAGCCTTTACCCGTGCCTCGCTGTCCAATAATCCTGATTTTTTAACCACCCTCGCCGCCAAAGTCTATGCCAATAATTATTGGCAAGAAGCGCTTGCCGTTTTGCAAAAAGCCTTAGACTTAAGGCCTAATCATGTCGCGACTTGGCTAGCGCTAGCTAAAATTCAAGCAGAGGTCTATGAGCTAGCAGCTTGCCGTGAGAGCCTACGCCAGATTAAACGCCTACAACCCGACCACCCAGAGCTGGCCTTACTTGAGGCTGGATTGCACGGTCGCATGGGCGATGCAGCAGCGCACTTCGTTACCTTGCAAAACGCCTATCAAAATAACGCTGACCCGTTATCACGACTGGCCTCTAGTATTGCGATGACCGCGCTCTATCAAGATAACTTAACACCAGAACACATCAGCGAGTTACATAATCGCTTATGCGCTCCGATAACTCAGGCGGTAAGCTCGAAAACGCTTAGCAAAAACCAGTTTAATAACCCGCTCTCACCTCATCGCCGCTTGCGTATAGGCTATGCTACCGGTGATTTGCATAGACAACACCCCGTCAATTTATTTTTATTGCCGATTTTACTGCGTCACGACCACTCGCGTTTTGCGATTAGCATTTATCACACAGGCATAATGCAAGACGACTACACGCTTAGAGCCAAACAATGTGCTGATTATTGGCTAGACGCTGCTAATTTAGATGACACAACGCTGCAACACCGCATTATTAACGATCAAATCGATATATTAATCGACTTAGCCGGTCACACATCTAGCCATAGGCTAGGGGTTTTTGCTCTTAGAGCCGCGCCGGTACAAGCCACGTTTCTTGGTTATCCGTATTCGACTGGTTTATCGACGATGGACTGGCTTATCGGTGACGCTATCGTCACGCCAGCAGAGCATCAACAATTATACTGCGAAGGCTTGGCACAACTACCCGGTAGTGTGTTTTGCTGGGCGCCAGTCGATGACTATCCATTACCGCCGGCACGACCTAAACATGCGCCATTAGTCTTTGGTTCGTTTAATAATGCCATGAAATTAACACCCAAAACGTTAAGGCTTTGGGCGCAAATTTTACACGCCGTACCTCATGCTCAACTGTTATTGAAAGCACCGTCGTTAAAAGATAGCGACGTACAACAACGTTTTAGCGCACTGTTTGCTGAGCAAGGCATAGCGCCTCAGCGTATTCAATTTCGCGGCCCAAGCGAGTTATCGCAAATGATGCAAGAATACGGCGATATTGATTTCGCTTTAGACCCTACGCCGTATAACGGTGGCACCACAACCATGCAAGCGCTATGGATGGGTGTACCGGTCATTAGTTTGCTGGGTAATCATTTCGTCAGCCGCATGGGCGCTAGTTTTTTACACCATTTAAATCAACCCGATTGGCTTGCTGAGAATGACCGTGATTATGTCAATATCGCAGTAAAATTAGCCGAGCAACATCTATTTTGGCGTGAGCGGCGGCAAGATTTACGCGCCCAAATGCTCGCCTCGCCGTTAGCCGCTATCGATGCTTATGTTCAACAATTAGAGTCTTTATACCAGCGTATGTGGTTAAACTATTGCGCTAACCAAGAGCAGAAGGTAAAAATATTACGCGTGGAATAACCATATAGGCAGCTATTTTGACAAGCCTTCCATAACGAGGCTAAAGACAAAAGCATTCACTCTTAAGGAACTTATAATGCCGTTTGAACAATCACTGTTAATTACCGTGCTTGTCATTTTGACTGTTTTAGTGATTTTGCTAGTAATGGTATTGCGACTAAACAGCCAGTTAACCTCGCTGCAAGCCAATGACGACAAACTTGAGCGTAGTATTCGAGCAGAAATGCAGACTAACCGTCAGGAAATTAGCGAGACATTACGGCAAAACCGCGAAGAACTAGCGGTGGCGATTGAGCGGCAAAACCAGCTTTTACAAACCAGCACCGGGCTATTTCGGCAAACCTTAGAAGAAAAATTGGCCGCTTTTCAGCAAGAACATCGCAGTCAATCGGAAAATTTACGCCGTCTAGTGGATGAAAAACTCACTCTAGCACAACAAGATGCCCGTCAAGGCCGTGGCGAGCAGGCCAACAGCTTAAAACAATTTGGCGAGCAGCTAACAGCACAGTTACAGCACTTAACCCAACGCAATAGCGAAAGCTTGGAAACTCTACGCCAAGCCGTAGAAGCCAAATTAACCCATATTCAAACCGACAATAACCAAAAGCTGGAGCAAATGCGGCACACTGTTGATGAAAAGCTGCATAACACCTTAGAGCAACGACTCGGCGAATCCTTCAAACTGGTCAGCGACCGTTTAGAACAAGTCCATAACGGTTTAGGAGAAATGCGTCATTTAGCCTCTGGCGTCGGCGACCTCAAAAAAGTATTGTCCAACGTCAAAATACGCGGCACATGGGGTGAAGTCCAATTAGAAAATCTGCTGGAACAAATCCTCAGTCCAGACCAATACGCCAAAAACGTCAGTACCCGTCCTAAAAGTAATGAACGCGTTGAGTTTGCGATTAAACTTCCCGGGCGCGACCATGACGACACGATTGTCTGGCTGCCCATCGATGCCAAATTTCCGCTAGAAGATTATCAAAAACTGGCCGAAGCACAGGATATGGGCGATTTATTGGCGATGGATGAGGCTGGCAAGGCGCTAGAAACGCGCATCAAAGCTGAAGCCAAAGCTATCCGCGACAAATACTTGGAACCGCCTTACACGACAGATTTTGGTTTACTGTTTTTACCGATTGAAGGCTTGTACGCCGAAGTGATTCGCCGTCCCGGTCTCAGCGATATATTACAGCGCGATTATCGGGTTACTTTAGTTAGCCCGACGACGCTTTTGGCCATTCTAAATAGCTTGCAAATGGGTTTTAGAACCTTGGCAATTGAAAAACGCTCCAGCGAAGTCTGGATGGTGTTAGGTGCAGTCAAAACTGAATTTGGTAAATTTGGTGATGTATTAGCAAAAACTAAGAAAAAGCTCGATGAAGCACGCAATACCATAGACGCAGCGGAAGTTCGCACCCGAGCTATTGATAGGCAATTACGACAAGTAGAGGCGTTACCTAAGGATGAAGCGTCATTATTGTTGCCGGGATTAGATGGCGATGATTTTGAAACCTAAGTTAGTTGCGTATGATTAATAAACGGTTACACCAAGGCTTAAAGCTTTGTTTGTATGGTTTAAGGAGATGATATGTCATTCGCTAAGTTAATCACGATTGCAGGTGTTGTATTGGTGTTTATCGGCCTTGCGCTGCAATTTGCGCCGTGGCTATTAAATTGGTTTGGTCGTTTGCCGGGTGATATTCGGATTAAAAATGAGCATAGCTTTATTTTTATGCCAATTACTTCTATGCTGATTATCAGTGTCATTTTTTCCATCGTCATGGCATTGCTGAGACGATGAACGAACACTGGCTACACACTTTAGCAGGGATAGGGTATTTAGGGTGACAGAAAACTGCTCCTGCGTTTTCTGCATTCACCACATCCTTGTGGTTCCAGGTGTTGGCAGCAGGAATGCTGCCATCAAGCCTACAGGGATGTATTTACGGCGTCCTGCACCCTGAATACCCTGTCCCGTCTTACGTTGGTAGCCCATAATGGTATACAGACAGGAAACTTAAAATGAGTGAACAAACGAAATTGCGCTGGGGTATTTTAGGCGCTGCACGGATTAATGAGCGTATGTTGCCGGCGATTGCTGAAGCGCCTAATGCTGAATTAATAGCCATTGCCAGCCGTCGAGAGGGCGCGGCACTTGAAACCTTACAGCGTTACGCACCTAGCCTTAGCAATGTACAAACATCGCTAACACCTGAACAAATCTTAAGTCATGAAGACATCGATGCGGTTTATATTCCATTAGCCAATCATGAACATGCTGAATGGACGTTAAAAGCGATAGCCCATAAAAAATATGTGTTATGTGAAAAGCCCTTGGCATTAACCGCCGAGGATGTCAAAGCCATTACCCAAGCGGCACAAGCGCAACACGTCACGGTAATGGAAGGCTTTATGTATCGCTTTCATCCGCAGTACTCCAGGGTTCAAGCGCTATTAGCATCCGGCATTATTGGTGAAGTGCGTTCAGTACGGGCAAGTTATTCGTTTATGATGCGGCCTCAGCGATTATATCGTTTAGTAGAGCCTGTTACACGTGGTGGCGGCGCGACTTGGGATATTGGCTGCTATGCCGTGCACTCTGTACGCGGATGTTTTACACAACCGGCCTTATCGGTCACTGCTTTATCCCACATTGTAGAGAGTGGCGCCGATGATGCCACTAGCGCTATCATCGACTTTGGCGAGGGGCGTTTTGCCCAGATTGACTATAGTTTCACTCGAGCTAGACGCTGTGAATATGAGATTATTGGTACGCAAGGCGGTTTATGCTGCCATACCGTTTGGCAGTTGCCCGGTGATGTGCCTGTGATTTCATGGTGGACTGAAGACGGTCGGCAATTTGTAGAAAAACTGCCCTATAGCAACCATTTTCGTTTACAAATCGAGCAGTTCAGTGCAGCGGTCTTAGCGAAGCAAGCGCCGTTATTAAGTTTGACGGATGCGTTAGATAACTGCCGAGTATTAGAAGCCTTGCTTAAGGCTGCCACAACTGGTGGCGTAATTCCGGTTCAATATGATTAAAGAGAGAGCTTATGAGAAAAATACTGTTAACACTATTGGCATTAGTCGCATCAAACACTCATGCTGAAGAAATTGGTTGTGTAACAACGGCCTGGAAATTGGTTGGCGCTAATCATAAAGTGTGTGTGCAAGCGTATGATGATCCGAAAGTTGAAGGCGTTGCCTGTCATATTAGCCAAGCGCGTACCGGCGGTTTAGCTGGGACTTTTGGCTTAGCTGAAGACCCGTCTAATTTTTCTTTGGCTTGTAGACAAGTCGGCCCAATAAAAATTAAGGAAAAACTTCCAGATGAAGAAACTGCGTTCAGTGAAGATACTTCTATTTTCTTTAAAGAAACGCGCGTCTCTAGGTTATACGATAAAAAACGCAATACCTTAGTGTATGTCGCTATTAGCCGTAAGCTCATTGAAGGCTCACCTATGAATAGTATTTCTACGGTACCAATTATGCCGTGGAATGGCCAATAAACCGGCTTATCGATATTTATTTGTACTTCTAATCACTCTGAATCAAAATAAAGCTTTTTGTCGCAGTCCAATAACGTTAGTATTGTTATAATACTCACTACTGATTGCCAAGTGGGTTTCCGACAGCACATAAGTTTCTATGCCTAAAGTAATTGCTTGCCTGTTATTGTTCATTTTGATTGCACATTCGGCTGTTATTTCAGCCGAGTGTGACCCGTCTTTTGATGAACTGCTAAAGCTGCCGTTTGAACAACTCTATGATACCGATGTAAACGTGGCGTCTAAGGTATCGACTGACCCAGAAAAACAGCCGGCTTCGGTGACGGTGGTAAGCCGAGAGCAATTACAGTTAAGCGGTGCACGCACATTAAGCGAAGCCTTAATGGTATATGTACCAGGGTATTTTGTCGTCGAGGACCAAGACGATACGATTGCCGCGTTCCGTGGTTTAGCCGCCGATAATAATTCCAAAGTGATGATGCTGATTAACGGCCATAATCTCAATGCCGAATGGTTTATGGGTCCACCTGATGCCATCTTAAACAGCAATAATTTCGATTGGATTGAACGCATTGAAGTGATTCGAGGACCTGGCTCGGTGACGTTAGGACAAGGCGCGTTACTAGGCGTCGTTAACATTATTACCCGTAACGCGCAAAAGCTAGTTAAAACCTGCCATCAAAGCCAAGCGAAATTAAGTGTTGGCGGGGGGCTAGACAATGCGTGGAAAGGTGGAATGGAATATGCGTTTAATGATGAAACGCATGATGCGTACGTCCATGTGCAACAAAGCGATTATGAAGGTCAGCTCTTAAGACGTGAAGGCTGGGCTGCCAATCGGGCTTTTTTAGGGGATTCCGGTGGTGTGGTTGCTGATGCCGAGCATCGCTTAAAACGCTCAGATAATTTAACGCTATTCGGGCATGGGCGATATAAGCAAATCAACCTCGATATTATGCATGTCGACCAAACTCGGGATTTATACAATTTTTATCACGACAGAGACCAACTAGAGCAAGCCTTAACCTATGTAGGCTTGTCTCATCGCGTTGAGTTTAATCCACAGATTGAGCTAGACAGTAAAGCCGACGCGACCATAGATGACTATACATTGCATTCTGTCAACCATAACACCCTTGCCGGTGGCACGCGCGAAACGCGTTATGGTGTGCAACTGGTGTTGCGCTTAAAAGAGTTATGGCAAGGTAATACCTTAGCGCTAGGCTCTGAGTTTCACAATTATGACTTAGGTCAAACGAATGACAACGGCGATAACTATATTATTAATCGCTTATCCGCTGACACGATTGCTAATCTAAGCACGCTTAAATCGACCAACACTTTCGTATACCCAAGCAATATCAATGTGTATAGTTTTTTTATCGAAGATAATTATGACTTAAACGCTAAGCTGTCGGTATTCGGTGGTCTACGTTTCGATCAACATAAACATTGGGGCGATAATTTATCACCTAGAATTGGTTTGTTTTATAAGCCGTGGACGTTAGGACAATTTAGATTATCCTATCAGCAAGGTTTTAGAGGCGCTGTGGGACTCAATTACAGTGGCGGCTTTAGACACGACGGCTTGCTTAGAGAAAGCAATTTTAGTGCTATTGATGCCGCACAAATCCCTGGTTATTCCAATTTATCAGCGATTAAACCGGAAAAGCTCGATACGCTAGAGCTAGCGTTCCAACAAACAGTTAATTCGCACTGGCGTTTTGATAATGTTTTATTTTATAACAGTGTATCTAATATTATTGATGTTGGAGCGATAAGAGGTAGCACGTTAAATAGGGTTTTACCTGAACTCGGTAGCGACGTGCCAGGCAGTGTAAACAATTATTGGTATTTCAAAAACAACACCGGTTCAATTAATCAATTGGGTTTTGAGATGAGCTTAAATTATCAATTCAATCCTATTGATATTCGTGTCAGTCATGCTTATGTCGATGTCTTTGATGTCAGCCAACAAAATATAGGCAGCATGTATATTACCCAAACGGGTGAATTACGCGCGACACCGCGTAATGTCACACGGTTAAATATGGTTTGGCAAGCGTGGCAACAAACTCGCATAGGCGTTAATTATTTATTTTATGATGATTGGTACGCGACTACCGGTAATCGGGCGGATGGCGGTCATTTATTAAATGCAAGCCTACTCTATTCACCGGAAAAACATGTAGAATTTTTGCTTAGCATTAAAAATATCTTAGCGGAGAATAATTTGTATCCTATGAATAACAACGTTAATGGAGACTTATCGCCAGGTACGCCTGCGCTAGAGTCTACGACTTTTTGGCTACAAACCACAGTAAGCCTTTTTTAAGCCATGTCACCTGCTTAAAATTCATGATTGCAATGGCTGGTTTTAGCATTGAATACATTTGGCAGTACTGGCGGCAAACGATACCAACCTGTTTACCGCGCCAGTTAGCCCGCTATGGACAACTCATTTTACTCAGCGCGATAAGCGTCTTTGCATCAACATCCTCCGAAGCGATTAACGCCGATAAACCCAGCGAACAACAATTAAAAGCTAGCTTTATTTATCATTTCCCTAAGTTTATTAAATGGCCTACCCCACCGGCAACTAACACTAAATTTGTCATTTGCGTACTGGGTAATCACCCGTTGTCAGGTAATATCGAATTATTAAATGGCAAGCGTATTAACGAACAAGACATAGAAATCAAACTTATTAGTCAGCCGCTAGTTAATACCTGTCATGTGTTATTTATTGCAGAAAGCGAAGCCGGTACGGTGGCTGATATTTTGTCGCATATTGCTGACGTCCCCATACTCAGTATTAGTGATATACCTGATTTTACTCAAGCTGGCGGTATGATTGAGATGAAACTCATCGACGATAAAATTCGTTTTGACATTAATCTAAATGCGGCAGAAAAAGCCGGCTTAAATATTAATAGTCAATTATTAAAACTTGCTACTCAAGTCATACAATGAAGCAAGACGCTAAGCATATTATCGCCAACGTCAGCGCTAAACCTTCTTTAGCCAACCAGCTATCGCTTATTTTAGTATTGACAACATCTATTGCTATTGTTTTAACCACCAGCGTATTTACCTGTGGTGTAGGCTTTAGAATTTATCACGATACCGAAAACCAACTACAGAGCTTAGCGCATGTGATTAGCCAAAATACCCAGGCCGCATTAGCGTTTAAAGATAGCGAAAGCGCGGCAACGACATTAATGGGATTGCAATCAGCACCTGAAATTAGCGCCGCATTTATTTACGATGCTGAAAACCACTTATTTGCTAGCTATTCTACCCCACAAGTTAAAGACATAGATTTATCGCAAGCAACGCTAAAATCCGTATTAGGCTTGGTTTTGCCTATGCAGATAGAAATACAGCGCCCTATCGCTAAAGGCGGTGAAACTCTAGGGCTAGTCAGGATGTATGCGGATACCTATACGATTTGGCTTAAATGGGGCATCGCCTTATTACTGGGTATATTAGTAGCCATGTTAAGCGTAACGATAGCGGTTTGGTTTGGTCTGCGTTTAAGCCGCTCTATTAGTTTACCGTTAATGGAATTAACTCAAGCCGCTGAAAAAGTCACTAGACAACGTGATTATTCAATACGCACTATTGATAGCTCTTATCAAGAAATCGCAACGCTTATCGGTAATTTCAATTTTATGTTAGATGAAATTCGGTTGCGTGATAACAAATTATGCCGGCAAAGAGAGCTGCTAGAGTCAGAAATTAAACAGCGAACAATTGAGCTTAAATTAGCAAAAGAGCAAGCAGAATCCGCTAACCAAGCTAAAAGCGACTTTCTAGCCAATATGAGCCATGAAATACGCACACCGATAAATTCTGTTATCGGCCTGGGTTATTTATTGGCACGCACAAAGTTAAGCGATAAACAACGTACGCATTTAGCCAATATTAAATCAGCATCTGAGCATTTACTCAGTATTGTCAACGACATTTTAGACTTATCTAAAATCGAAGCCGGCAAAATGGCCTTGGAGCGTCACCCTTTTGAGTTAGATGTCGTGTTAAGTCAAGTGGTTAATTTATTTGCGCTTAAAGCTGAAGAAAAACGCATTGAATTAATTATCGAATGCTTGCCTTCAGTCCCTCAGGCATTAGTTGGCGACGCATTGCGTTTAGGGCAAATACTTATTAATTTGACGTCTAATGCGCTTAAATTTACTGAGCGTGGTGAAGTCGTCATTTCCGTGTCTTTAGTCGCCGTCAGTAGCGATGAAGCGGTATTAAATTTTGCTATCAGCGATACCGGTATCGGTATTTCCGAACGACAACTGAGTGTGTTATTTCAATCGTTTTCGCAAGCCGATACGTCAACTACTCGCCGCTATGGCGGGACTGGCTTAGGCTTAACGATTTGTAAGCGTTTAGTTGAGTTAATGTCAGGCGAAATTGGTGTACGCAGTAAACTTGGCTTAGGCAGCGAATTTTATTTTAGTGCACGCTTTGGCTTACAGCATAAGCATGAGCCAAAACGCATGATAGGTATTGATAAGTTATCGGGAAAAAACCTATTGTTCATCAACGATAATGCCAGAGCCAGCAAAGCCATTAGTGCAATGCTAGCCGCGTTGAATTTAAATGTTCATGGCTTAATGAGCAGCCCTGTCTTACTGGCTGAACTAAAACCAGTACTCAGCAAAACGCGTATTGATTTATTGCTTATCGATGCGCAGCTTATCGGCGCACACCCACTAGCAGATAATGGCTTCGAGCTTTTGCCTAAACTGACCATGATTCCCGAATTAAAGCACGTTCCGGTCATTATGATGTTACCTGCCTCTGCCGATGAAGAAATGCTAGCCACGGCTGAATCGCTTAATTTAACAGGCGTATTAATCAAACCACTCTTGGCAGCACAATTACATCATGCGGTGATAGAGGCGCTAGGCCAGCAAGGGACGGCGAAATTACTGGCATATAAAGCAGCACATCAGAAGCAAATTGCCGCATTAAAACGCGCTAGCAATAAAACTAGCGAATCTACTCAGCCAAAATTAAAAGGTAGTCTATTATTAGTCGAAGACAATGTGATAAACCAACAATTAATGAAAGAATTGCTAGAAACCCTAGGTCTAACAGTTCAAGTCGTTGGTAATGGTCAGGAAGCAGTACGCTTAGTAACAACAGAAGCGTTTGACTTGGTATTAATGGATATACAAATGCCCGTCATGGATGGCTACGAGGCAACTAAGTTAATCCGCAAACGTTATAATGCCAAGGAATTGCCAATTATTGCCATGACGGCTAATGCAATGTTTAGAGATAAAGAACGCTGTTTAGCTGTCGGCATGAATAATCATGTTAGCAAGCCTATCGATTTAGACTTACTGCATACCTTGTTAAGCGAGCTATTGCCGTTAGCCGATGCAACGTCGGAATTATATCAACCTAAAACACCGTTAACGCCTGTTATGACAGAAATGGCTTTATTACAAGACGAATTACCACCTTATATACCAGGCATAGATTTGGTGGCAGGATTGGCTAGGCTACGGCAAAATGCGACACTGTATAAAAAATTATTACTAGAATTTACCCGTGAACATAGCCGAACTGTAGAACATATTGGCAATGCACTGGCTGATGGTAAAATTGAGTTGGCACAGCGCATGATTCATGCTATCAAAGGCGTGTCAGGCAACTTGGGGATGGTTGACTTATTTGATAGCGCTACCCGACTGGATACCGCGTTAAAACAAGGCGAAAATAAAGCGGAACTGTTTCTCGAATTTGAAAACCAGTTTCACTTTATTATGAATGCGCTAATGAGTTTATCGTTAACGATTACTAACACTAAGTCAGTCGCTAACGAAGACTCGGAATTTGAGCTGGATAAATTATTACCCCTATTAAACACCCTCGCTAATCATTTAAAAGAAGGCAAACCCAGAGCTTCCGAGTTGTTAGTGAGTATTCGAGCGTGTTTAGGGACACGGCAGGAAGAGCCATTGCAACAATTAGAAATGGAAATCGATCATTTTGACTTTGAAGCAGCAACTCAAACATTGCTAGCAATCAAAAATGCATTAACCGAACTGAGTGATGAGCCAAGCCCATGAAAACGCGCTCTAAATTATTGATTGTAGATGATGAACCTATCAACTTACGCATGTTAGATGGTATGTTGCAAGAACATTACGAAATTAGTGTCGCTTTAAATGGCGAGCAAGCGTTACAACGTGCCCTGAGTTACCCGCACCCTGATTTAATCTTGCTCGATATACAGATGAAAGGCATGGACGGTTACGAAATTTGTCGGCAGCTCATGTCTAATGAAATCACCCGCAATATCCCTGTGATTTTTATTACCTCTTTAACCGATGAAGAAGATGAACGCAAAGGCTTAGAGCTAGGTGCTGTTGATTACATTACTAAACCTTATCGCCCTGCGATTATTCAAGTTCGACTGCGTAATCACCTAGAGCTAAAACTTAAACGTGATAGACTGGATAGCTTAAGCAGCATAGATGCATTAACCGGCATCCCTAATCGACGCAGCTTAGAAGTCTTTTTAGAACGAGAATGGCAACGTGCAACGCGTTATCAAGATAACTTGGCGATTATTTTTATTGATATCGACTATTTCAAAAAATACAACGACAATTATGGTCATGTTGCGGGCGACGAGTGTTTAAAGCTTGTTGCTAAAACCATGCATAACACCTTAAGCCGCGACACCGATTTATTAGCTCGTTATGGTGGAGAAGAATTTGTTTGTGTTTTGCCGAAAACCGATATTCACGGCGCTGAAAAAGTAGCAGAAAGTTTGCGTTTAGCGGTTTGTCAACTAGGCATAACACACGAATTCTCGGACTACCAGTGCGTAACATTAAGTTTAGGAGTGCTCAGTATTAAACCCAATGCTCAAACAGGCTCTGCAATGGAAACGCTAGAAGCGGCTGATAAGCTGTTGTTTGAGGCTAAAAAGCAAGGGCGTAATCGTGTTATCTCTTCTTTTTGCGAGGTAGCCTAGACCATGTCCAGTTTACAGGGAGAATTTGCTGCGTTACTGACCACCCCGGCCAAAATTTTAATCGTCGATGATGATTTAATTAATATCCGTATGCTAGACGGCATTTTACATGACCATTATGACATCATGGTGGCGGTTAATGGCGAGCAAGCACTCAAACGCGCACTATTAGTACAACCCGACTTAATTTTACTCGATATAGGTTTAGGCGACTTAAGCGGTTATGATGTTTTTAAGTACTTAGCCGCTAATGAGATTACCCGAGACATTCCTGTTATGTTTGTCACTGCCCATGCTAGCGAGGAAGAAGAGCAACAAGGTCTGGCTTTAGGCGCAGTCGATTATGTCACCAAACCTTATCGCCCCGCAATTGTGCAAGCACGCATCAAAAATCATATCGAGTTAAAACGTCAGCGCGATTTATTAACTCTATTAACCGCTCAAGACAGCTTAACCGGTTTAGCCAATAAACATGGTTTTGATTTATTTCTGGAACAAGCCTGGCACACCGCGATTCGCTACCAAGAAGCGATTGCGGTGATTAGTGCCAGCATTGACGATTTTAAACAATACAACGACCAATACGGTCATATTGTTGGCAATAAAAGCATTAAAAAAGTAGCTGATGTGTTAGCTAAAAACTTATTGCGTAAAACTGACTTATTAGCGCGTTATCAAGAACAGCAGTTTATTTGCGTGTTAACCAAAACCGATTTACAAGGCGCTTATTATGTCGCGCATAAAATTCAAGCCGCATTAAAAGACAAAGCCATTCCGCACCATTATTCCGATGTCGATCAAAATATGACATTAAGCCTCGGCGTCATGGCGATGCATCCGCATTTTTATCCTAGCGATAGAAGTGTTTTAATCGATGCCGTTACGCGTTTAATGCACGCTGCGCAAACGCTAGGTGGTAACCGAATTCTACAAAAAACCTATCTACCTCCGCATCAACATTAGCCAGTAATGAGCGTTATTCAACTAACCTGGTTAGCGTTAGCGCTAGTCTGGATTGCCTTTGAGGCCCGTTTAGCGTTTTTGACGCGGGTAAAAACAGCAACCCATCATTCTGACAAAACAATTTGGTTAGTCATTGTCGCTACGATAATGGCCGCATTAGCGCTTAAACAACAGCACTGGTGGGTGTTGCCAATTCCGCTGCCAATTAGACAATTACTAGCCTTAAGCTTATTTCTAACGGGCTTAGCCGTACGCGGCTATGCGTTAATCACGTTAGGTCGTTTTTTCAGCACCTGCATAGTACTGCAGCAAGAACATGAATTAATTACAACAGGCCCGTATCGACTCATTCGACATCCAGCTTACACAGGATTATTGTGCGCCTTTGCTGCTGCAGGTTTAGCGATGGGGGATGGCTTAGCCTTATTGTGTTTATGCTTGCCTATTACTTATATTCTGATACAACGCATAAACGTTGAAGAGCAATGTTTATTAGGGTATTTTGGTAATGCTTATCAGCGTTATCAGCAACACACTAAGAAATTGCTTCCTTGGCTTTATTAACGGAAGCCTATATTCCAGCTACCGCACTTAAGACGGGACAGGACGTTTAGGGCGCAGGTGTCGGCAGCAGGGATGCTGCCGCCAAGCCTACAGGGACGTATTTACGGCGTCCTCGGCAACTGCTCCTGCGTTGCCCTACTACACGCCATCCCTGGCGTTATGTGTTCTGAATGACCTGTTTCGTCTTAAGTGGGTAACCTATATTCCTTGTTTAATTTTCTAAAATTCATGTCGCAAACAAAACACATTATTATCATCGGCGCTGGCCCCGGCGGTTTATGCGCAGGTATGTTATTAAGCCAGCGCGGCTTTAAAGTATCGGTATTCGATAGCCATAACGAAGTCGGTGGGCGTAATAGACCGATTCACCTAGGTCAATACACGTTTGATACCGGACCGACGTTCTTGTTGATGAAGCATGTATTAGACGAGATGTTTGCGCTTTGTGGTAAACAAAGTGAAGATTACTTAGAGTTTATTAAGCTTGACCCAATGTATCGCTTGCAATTTAGCGAGCGTCAACTCAATGTTTATAGTGATAAATCTTTAATGCGCGACGAGTTAGCGCGTGTGTTCCCCGAAGGCTGTAACGGTTATGATGCCTTTTTAACCAAAGAAGCTAAGCGGTTTGCCCGCCTTTATCCGTGTATCAAGCGTGATTACTCCAGCTTAAGCTCATTTTTATCACTGGATTTATTGCGTGCCTTGCCTCAATTAGCCTTACCGCATAGCGTATTTTCTAATTTAGGCCAGTATTTTAACGAAGCACAGTTACGCTTAGTGTTTTCATTTCAATCAAAATATTTAGGCATGTCACCGTGGCAATGTCCGGCGTTATTCACCATGTTGTCGTATTTAGAACATGAATACGGCATTTACCATGTCAAAGGTGGTTTAAATCAAATTTCAGCGGCGATGGCTAAGGTCATTACCGAGCAAGGCGGAGCGATTCATACCGGACAACACGTAGCAGCGCTAGAGCTAAAAGGCAAAACGGTAACGGGTATTACACTAGCCGATGGCGCAGCTATCAACGCTGACGCCGTTATCATTAACGCCGATTTTGCTCATGCCATGAGCCAATTAGTAAAGCCCGATGTGCTAACACGGTATGCGCCAGAAAAATTAGCTAACTTAGAATACTCGTGCTCAACGTTTATGCTGTATTTAGCATTAGATAAGTGTTATGACTTAGCGCATCACACAATAGTATTTGCCGAAGATTACACGACGAATATCAATAACATTTTCCAGTTTCGTCTGCCCGGCGATGATTTTTCATTTTATGTACAAAATGCTAGCGCCAGCGATGCGAGTTTAGCCCCCCCCGGTTGTTCTGGGTTGTATGTGTTAGTCCCTATGCCCAATAACAACAGTGGCTTAGCCTGGGATGACTTATGTGCCAAGCAACGCGAACGGGTTTTAGACGCATTGACCACCCGTTTAGGTTTAACAGATATTCGCGCGCATATCGTGGCAGAAAAAATCATTACGCCTAACGATTGGCAAAGCAACGAACATGTTTATAAAGGCGCGACATTTAGCTTATCGCATAAATTCAGCCAGTTATTATATTGGCGTCCACATAATCGTTTCGAAGAATTAAACCAATGTTATTTAGTCGGTGGCGGCACGCATCCGGGTAGTGGCTTGCCAACGATTTATGAGTCAGCGCATATTTCAGCCAAGCTATTATGCCGAGACTTTAACGTAGATTTTGCGGTCAGCGCATGAGCGAACGATTAACCGTGGCGTCGGTATTAACAGGAGACACGCTGCAAACCTATCAAACGACGACGCAACAACAGCTTACCGACATAATCGCAAATGCAAGGCTTTGCAAGCAACAGTGGGCACATCTGGACATCGCAACGCGTTTAAAGCGGCTAAAACCATTATCCGCGTTGATTTTAGACGAGTTGGATAACATTACAGCGACCATTATGTCGGTCACTGGAAAAGTGAAAACCGAGGTGTTGCTCGGTGAGATTTATCCAGTGCTGTCGTTGCTAGATTATTACCAACACCATGCGGTCGATATATTAAAACCTTGCCCAGTGGTGACACAGCCGTTGGCGTTTCCTAAAGCGTATGCCCAGTATAGTTATCAACCTTATGGCGTGGTTGCGATACTTTCACCGTGGAATTTTCCTTGGCAATTAAGCTTTAGTCCGTTGTTAACGGCGTTGATTGCTGGCAATGCCTGTGTGTTAAAAGTATCGGAACACAGCGTACCGGTGGCTGATTTAATGCTTAAGCTCTTAGCGCGATTAGGCTTACCCCAAGGTTTAGTGCAACAAGTGATAGGTGCGGGGGACGTAGGTGCTAATTTAATAGCGGCAAGGCCGGATTTTGTGTTCTTTACTGGCAGTGTTAATACAGGTAGAGCCGTGATGGCAGCCGCTGCTCAGCACCCTATTCCTGTACTCTTAGAACTCGGTGGTAACGATGCCATGTTGGTTTTTGCTGATGCGCAACTAGAACGTGCGGTCAATGGATTGTTATATGGCGCGTTTAGCAACAGTGGACAAGTGTGCGTATCGGTGGAGCGCTGTTTAGTTGAAGCATCTATCCATGATGATTTTGTCGCACGCTTACAAGCCGCTATCGCTCAACTAAACGTAGGTCATGGCGCTATCGGCGATTTAGGTGCCATCACCACTGACGCGCAGTTACAACGCATACGCGAACATTACGATGACGCGCTAGCAAAAGGCGCTAAAGCATCAGCTCCGCTAACTATCGATGGGCGTTATTGTTATCCCGTGTTATTGACGAACATCACGCCAGAGATGCGAGTGTGGCGCGAAGAAACCTTTGGGCCGTTACTGCCCATTATGCGCTTCAGCACTGAACAACACGCGCTTGAAATCGCTAATAACTGTGAGTTCGGCTTAAATGCCAGCGTTTGGAGCCAAGATTTAATCAAAGCCCAACGTGTCGCCGAACACTTACAAGTCGGAAATTGGGCCGTAAACGATGTGATTAAAAACATCGGTCATCCAGGCTTACCGTTTGGTGGCGTTAAAAACAGCGGCTTTGGCCGCTACCATAGCGCAGAAGGCTTGCGTCAATTTTGCTACACCGTCTCTGGGTTAGTCAGTTATCAAAACCTAGCCGATGAACCTAATTGGTTCCCCTACTCCGATGAGCGCTATCAACAATTAAAAGGCTTTATTGATTTTATGTATGGTGACGGCGCGTTTTGGCAACGCGGGCGACGCAATTACCGTGAATTACAAGCCTTTCAAAAATACGCATCGTTAAACCTACGCCAGCATTGGCGCAATTTTATGATTAGCTGGTCAGCTAAACGTTAAACAAATCACAGTCATGTAGAGTGGGCAACGCTGTTCTGCCCACCATTTATTGCAAATGTTCATTCAGGTGGGCACGAAAAGCATGTGCCCACATGGCTGTTAATTCATAGCTAACTCAGCGAATACCGTTTCGCCCTTTACATCAATTAAACGTGCATTAAGCAATTGGTTTTCTAATGACTGACCTGCTTCAATCACTGTCGCAACGCGTAAATAATTAGGCGTATAACCAAACGCAAGTTGTTTGTCGTGATACGCTTCGGTATAAGCCTCCCACAGCACCGGATAGGTGTTTCCTAAAAAGGCGTGATTCACCGACTGTTTCATGACTTTAGCTAACTCATGTAGCTCACGGCTACGTTGTTTTTTAATAGGCTCTGCGACTTGATTCGGCAAACTCGCCGCCTTAGTACCCGCGCGTTTTGAATAGGAAAAAATATGAATATGACCAAACACCATAGCTTGGATAAACGCTAAACTGTCTTGCCACTCTTGTTCTGTTTCGCCAGGGAAACCGACAATAATATCGGTGGTAATATTAAAGTCCGCATAGGCCTGTTTAAGCTTTGTCACGATGTCAGCAAATTCAGCGGTTTTACAGCGTCTTGCCATGCGTTTTAGCACCGAATCTGCCCCGCTTTGTAATGGCAAATGCAAATGCGGCATGACGCGCGCTTGCTCAAACAAGGTAAAAAACTCGTCAGAAAATTCCCAAGGCTCTAATGAACCTAAGCGAATTCTCGCTATATCCGTTTCTGCCAATAAGACCTGAACTAATTCGGTTAAATTACTGGCAATATCGCTACCATAACCGCCTAAATGCACACCGGTTAAGACGATTTCACTGACACCTTGTTCGACTAGCGTATTCACTTCCGCGACAATTTCTGCCAACGCTCGGCTTTGCTCTTCACCTCTGGCAATGGTGACAATACAAAACGTACAACTATAACGGCAACCATCTTGCACTTTGACGAATGCGCGTTGCCGTCCACGCGTAAACAAAGCGCTCGCACCCGGTTCGGTAGACATAGCGGGCATAGCGGTCATATCGATACCAGCCAAGGTTTTGGCGACGAGTTGTCGTTTATCTTGATTGCTGACGACTAAATCCACGCCCATAATGTCCGCCGCTTCATTAGGGTTTAATGTCGCATAACAGCCACTGACGACGAGCTTAGCGCTGGGATTTTCTCTATGAATACGCCGAATTAAATGACGCGATTTTCTCGCTGCATCGTGGGTCACGGCACAGGAGTTGATAACGACGACATCGGCTTGTTGATTGATTGTGGTAATCGCATGACCTTGTTGCTCAAACTCATGCGCCCAGGTTTCTAGTTCGGCTTCGTTTAAACGGCAACCTAAGGTTTTTAGATGAACTTTCATTAGCCAAAAAACAAATAGCAAATAATAATACTGGCGATAACGCCAGAAAAATCGGCTATTATCCCACAGCTAAGCGCATGACGGATATGCTTAATACCTACCGCACCAAAATAAACGGTTAACACATAAAATGTGGTTTCGGTGCTGCCTTGAATCACGCAGACTAAGCGTCCTGGTAGCGAATCAGCACCAAACGTTTTCATCGCATCTAACATCATCGCCCGTGCCCCGCTGCCGCTAAACGGTTTAATCAACGCGGTAGGCATAGCATCGATAAATCTAGCGTCAACACCTGCCAGGCCAGCGCAATAGCGTAATGCATCGGTAATAAAATCTAGTGCGCCACTGGCACGAAACACACCGACTGCCGTTAACATAGCGACTAAATAAGGAAAAATCTGTATGACTGTTTGCCAGCCTTGTTTAGCGCCTTCAATAAACGCCTCATAGGCATTAATTTTTTTATACGCCGCAACCAGTAAAAAACCAGCAATAATGCTTAACAATAATAAATTACTGATAAACGCGGATGTTGTCGCTAATTGGCTATGCGGCAATCTTATAAGATAGGTCATTAAGCCGCCTAACAGGCTTAATAAACCAAACCCATAAGCCATCACTACGGCGTCTAACAGTTTAATTTTTTGCACCCAAGCAACCGCTAAGAACCCCGCTAGAGTAGACACGCTGGTGGCTAATAAAATCGGGATAAACACATCGGCAGGGCTAGCTGCACCGAATTGCGCGCGATAAGCTAATATCGTTGTAGGTAGCAACGTCACGCTAGACGTATTAATGACTAAAAATAGAATTTGCGCATTGCTAGCGGTATCAGGTTTTGCATTTAACGTTTGCAGTTCTTGCATAGCCTTAATGCCTAATGGCGTAGCCGCATTATCTAAGCCTAAGATATTGGCCGAAATATTCATCACCATCGCACCTAACGCGGGATGATTTGCCGGTACGTCTGGCATTAAACGGCTAAACAACGGCATTAGCCCACGCGTAATAAGCTGAATACAACCGCTTTGTTCGGCAATCTTCATAATGCCCAGCCAAAATGCTAACGTACCTGCTAACCCTAAACTAATCTCAAACGCCGCTTTAGACTGGCTAAATAGTGCGCTCACTAAATCAGCGAACAACGCTTGTTGACCTAATATTAAGCTCTTTGCCAGCGCAACCACAAACGCAATAAGAAACAGCCCTACCCAAATGATATTTAGCACGATGACATAATTAAGTGTTGTTAAAGCGTGAAGCTTGCCACTCTATCGGTTAAATGACTAGTCTGCTGTTGTAACGCATCAACAGAAAATTTAGCGCGTTTAACTAAGGCGGCGTTTTGTTGCGTCACATCGTCCATTTGATTAATCGCTGAATGAATTTGCCGAATACCGCTGGTTTGCTCGCTAGAAGCCGCACTAATTTGCGCCATAATCGCATTGACATCGCGTATTGATGACAGAATATCTTGCATAGTAAAACCTGCTTCGTTAACTAAACGCGTACCCGCTTGCACTTTATCGACCGAATCGTTGATTAATGCTTTAACTTCCGCTGCCGCTTCAGCTGCGCGTTGCGCAAGATTACGCACTTCCACCGCCACAACGGCAAAGCCCCGCCCCTGTTCACCGGCACGCGCGGCTTCTACGGCAGCATTCAGCGCTAAGATATTGGTTTGAAAGGCAATACTATCTATGACGCTAATAATATTACCAATTTTTCCCGACGCTTCATTAATGCCTTGCATAGTCACGACAACATCATCGACGACTTGTACACCTTTATTGGCAACCGTTGTTGCAGCGACTGCTAACTGGCTGGCTTGCCGTGCATTATCGGCATTGGCTTGCACGGTCGTCATAATCTCCGTCATACTAGCTGCCGTAGTTTCTAAATGACTGGTTTGCTTATCCGTACGCATCGATAAATCGTCATTATCCTTAGCAATTTGACCTACAGCCTGCTCTATCGTATCGGCAGCAATTTTGATTTCACTGACTAATTCTCTTAAGTTGGTGATGGTCTCATTAATACTGTCTTTAGCCTGACCAAATAAACCAGGGTAATCTTTGGTTATCATCCGCGTTAAATCACCGTGCGCTAAAGCTTTAGCCACATGCACAATATCATTAAAGCCCACGTCACAGGTATCAATCAGTTGATTTAAGTCAGTCAAAATACCGTTAAATAAAAATTGAAACCGTTCGGCTGCACTCCGTTTAGAAAAATCACCTTTTGCTCCAGCGGCGACGACGGCTTTTATCTCATGATTAATCTCTAAAAAAGTTTGCTTAGAATGCTGCATGATTTCAGTAATCGTGTACGTTTCACCCGGTAACACGTCCATATCTTCAGAAAAATCACCTTTCGCATAATCATTCACTAACTTGATTAGCCGCCTATTAATCGCAATTCTGGACTGAATAGGCGTTGGTGCATAAATAAATTGATGGTTATTCTGTCCCTATCACCATTTTCA
>CAWUNX010000008.1:0-25583 GCA_963923905.1 uncultured Methylocucumis sp. | reverse complement strand
GAGATCCTCTCTGGTCTCGTGGGCTCGGAGATGTGTATAAGAGACAGCGACCACCTTCAACGTGTAGATAAAAACCTTTTTGGTTTTTGTTCAATAGTCTAATCGATTTATCGGTTAACTCAGCTAAGCTAGGCTCGCCAGCGGTATCGGCTAAACGGTCCGCTTCGTATTCCATGTGTGAGCGCTCAAACAAGCCTAAAACATGGGTAGCGGTGCTTGGGTCAATCGCGTCAAATTGTGCTTTATTCCAAACGTAAGCACTGTTAGAGCCAAATTTAGTGGTCCATTCAGCGGTTAAATCGCGACCATCTTTACGTCTGCCGAATTTGCCAGCATCTTCGTTATCTTCTAATGTGTTTGGACGGAAATATTCGCGACCACCACCTAATGCGACTTCAAGACCATCGCCGTATTTGAATTCGATTAACTGACGCGCAATATCGGGTACGCCGCAGTCAGTGGGTTGATTTGAATCTGCTTCCCAGTTACGTTCAGGCACATGAGCGTAGTTGGCTGCTGGCGTGGCATGAGTAATACGCGCTGTAGAAACTACACCTGTTGATTTACCTGCTTTTTCAGCAATTTCTAAGATAGTAGTGAGTTTGTGGGTTTTAATGTCCGTAGCACAATCTCCGCGCGTAACGCCTTGATCGACAGATAGCACGCCGTCTAAAGTTTTAACCCCTGTCACCATCGCCGTCATAGTTGGTGCAGAGTCTGAGGTTTGTTGGTTAACGCTATAGGTTTTTGATAACGCTAAGTGCGGGAATAACTCAAAACTTAAAAGATTTTCTTCACCGCTGCTGCCTGCTGTAGTGTTGCTAGCATCGATAATACCAGGTTGTTGACCGGCTAAAATGCGGGCTGCGGTTACAGTAGAAACGCCCATACCGTCGCCAATAAATAAAATTACATTTTTCGCTTTGCCAGGGATGCGTTTAACGGCCGCGTTTTTAGCCACTGCGGCTTCACCGGCAGCATACCAAGTATTTCGGTCAGAATGCGGCGCTGGGAAAGAATCAGCCGTCGCTGCTTGGCTAACATAAGCCGTGCTAGCCGATAAAATACCTGCAACGGCCATCGTCATTAATTTTAATTTCATAGTAATCTCCGGATTTAGAAAACAGCCGCACTGCCGTCCCGGCATGTACAGCTCAAACAAAGGCGTTACACCTTCTTCGGAGATTTTATGGTTCTAAAAAGTAAGATTGATGAATGAATGGTTAAAATTCTGTTACGGTTTGATGACTATTTGTTAGGCATTGTTGAGTTTGGCCGCCAGTCCTGAAACTCGCTCGATTTTACGTTGCGTAGCGGCTAAAAACACGTTGGCTTGGCTAAACACTTTTATTTTAGTTTTGGCGCGGGTAATTGCGGTATAAAGCAGTTCTTTAGTTAGTAGCGGCGTATCATAGTCGGGTAATACGATTAGCACTTCGTCAAACTCAGAGCCTTGGCTTTTATGAATCGTCATGGCATAAACCGATTCACAAGGCGGTAAGCGTGCGGGTAAATAGCTATGCACTTGACCGTCTGCACGTTGGAAAAACACCATTAAGCGGTTGTTTTGTTTTGGGTCAGGTAAACACAACCCTATATCGCCGTTGTACAACCTTAATGCAGGGTTATTTTGCAAAATAATCACGGGGCGGCCAGGATACCAACCATCATGCGGAATTGTGCGTAATTGCACGAGCTTGCGTTCTAATCGTTGATTTAACGCGACCACGCCATAGTCGCCTGAACGCGTAGCGGATAGCACTTGAAAACGGCTAAATTCGGTAAACAGCGTCACAAAATCAGCATCGTTGGCGACTAAAGTAAAATACTGCTCTACTTGCGCGACCATAAAATTCAGTAAATCCTCGCGCAGTACGCTGCATTCAAAAGAATCTTGTTGTAACACAGCCCATGCGGCTTGTGCTTGCTGCTGATTAACCGAATCGGCCAATGCCTTAATTGCACCATGAAAGCGATGCGAAACTTGCAATTCAACGGTTTGTGCCGGTAATGCGCTGGTCAAATCAGCTAAAACCGCCCCGGCTTCTACTGACGCCAACTGATGCTTATCGCCTAATAACACGAGGTTAGCACCGGGTTTTAATGCATCGACTAACTTACTCATTAAACTTAAATCCACCATAGAGGCTTCATCAACGATAACCCAATCAAAGGTTAATGGATTATCCGCATGGTGGAAAAAATACGGCGAGGGCGGTTTCGGGCCTAGTAACCGGTGCAAGGTATAAACCTGTTCAGGAATGCGCTTTTTAATAGCATCGCTACAAGGTAATTCAGCTATGCGAGCACGAATGGCTTCGGCTAAACGCATAGCCGCTTTACCGGTAGGTGCGGCTAAGGCAATGTGCAACGGCTGAGCGCCTGCACATTCTAGTAAAGCGGCCAATAATTTTACAATCGTCGTTGTTTTGCCTGTCCCCGGACCGCCGGTAATAATTGTCAATGATTGCTGTAATGCGTGTTTAACTGACTCGTATTGCCAATCAACTACGCTATCGGATGCTAAGGGAAAATATCGGGCTAACACGTCCAGGTTGGCCAGACGTTTTTCTGTGTTTAGTAAGGCGTGTAATTGCTGAGCTAAACGCGTTTCATACTGCCAATAGCGTTGTAAATATAAGCGGTTGTCTTCTAAGACTAGCGGCAATAAGCCCGAAGCATCGGCGAGGGTGGAATTTGTCAAAACCGCGCGCTCATCGGCATTGACGCTAATGCAACTATGTCCTTGGCTAAGTTGATTGGATAAGCGCACTACTATCTTGTTAAACGTCCGTTTAGCCGTATCATCGACGGGCGTGAGTTTAGTTAAAAACCGCGCAAAAACCTGGTCTAAACGTGAATAACTCGGTTGCTCTAAAACTGTCATGTTGCTACCTATAGCGATAAAAAATTGTCAGTTACTTATTGCACTTAGTTAAGCATCGGATACTATAATTGCAGGCTTATTAACATAGATGGATGATGCTTATGACCACTGAATTGACTATTGTTGAAATCCCGGCGACTGCAAGTCATCAATACACGATTATATGGCTACATGGACTAGGTGCTGATGGTCATGATTTTGAGGGCATTGTGCCTGAACTACACCTATCCATGCTTGGACATGTGCATTTTATTTTTCCAAATGCGCCTATTATCCCGGTGACAGTGAATGCTGGCTATCAAATGCGCGCGTGGTATGACGTTTTAGGGGCCACGTTAGAAACAGAAGTCGATATTGCCGGTATTTATCGTTCGTCAGCGCAAATCGAAAAACTCATACAACATGAGCTAGATAAAGGCGTTGCTTCTGAGCATATTTTACTTGCCGGCTTCTCGCAAGGGGGCGTTATCGCCTTACACGCAGGCTTGCGCTATCCAAAAAAACTAGCCGGTATTGTTGCCTTATCCACCTGCTTACCGACCTTAGAGCAATTAAAATCCGAAGGCTCAACGGCTAATTACACCACGCCTATTTTCATGGGACATGGTATTTTGGACAGTAAAATCGCTATCGAATACGCCAAACTGGCTTACGATGGCTTAGATGAACTCGGTTACCAAGTCAGTTGGCATGATTATCTAATGGAGCATTCAGTGTGTGTGGAAGAAATTGCGCATATTTCGGCGTTTATCGAAAAAACGCTGTTAGGTGTGGGTAGTTGACTATAACTGCCATTCATCAATAAACGGTTGATAAAACGATAAATCGTGTACCGTCGCCCCTTGTATCCTCACCAGTGCGCCAGCAAACTGTTGTGCTCGCGCCAACATATCCCCTAATGACCAGTCACGCTGTATCCCTAATAAGATGACCGCAGCAAACGCATCGCCAGCGCCTACTGTATCGACAACCGGTAACCGATGTTTAGGCGCAATATTAATATAGTCGCCGCTGCGATTAACAGCAATTGCACCTGCTGCACCGCGCGTAACAATGAGTGTGTCAAGCTTTTGAGACTGTGCGAATAAATAGTCAACACTGGCGTTTAGCGATGAATAATTCGGCACTAATAAAGCCAATTCCTCACGATTCAATTTTAGCCAATCAGCCTGTTGAATCAGTGCTTGAATGGAAGCCAATTGCCACCAAGGCGCTCTTAAGTTGACATCAATAAAGCGTAAACCATGATGATTAGCCAGTAAGGTTGCCAATGCCTGCTCAGACACCGCATGACGTAGCGCTAAACTGCCGTGGTAAATAATATCGTACCGACGATTGACCAAAGGGCGCGCGTCGATGTAATCATAGGCTTGATTGGCTTGTATTAGATAACGTGGCTCATCTTGTTCGTAATAAACCGAAACCTGGCCAGTAGGATGCGTTGTATCAGTTTGTAAATGCTCAAACTTCATGCCTATCGCAAGCATCGCGTTGCGTACTTCAACCCCTAACGCATCCATGCCAATGCGGCTAATAAAATCAGGCCTCGCACCAAACGCTTGCAAATGCCAAGCGACATTAAACGGTGCGCCACCTAAGATACGTTTTTGGTTGGGATAAAGGTCAAATAACACTTCACCTAATAGGGCAATGGTTTTATACATAACGGCAGTGGCTGTCGGTTAAAAAAATGTTTTTAACACCAACGAGATAACGCCCGCCAATAGTACGCCTAACATCCATCTATTTAGCTTTAACTCGCCATCAATGCGTTCAAAACGCACATTCATTTCTGCTTTAATTTCATTTTTGGCTTCGGCTAAGTCTTGTTTAGTCACTAGTCCGTTTTGAGCTTGGGCAATAACACGCACCACTGCTTCAGCTTGTGCTGGCGGAATTCCGGCAGTTTTTAATCGTTCTACCAAGTCAAGGGTATCAAAAGTTACTGTGGTCATGATAGTTATCCTGTTCTGTCGCTTGAGTATTTTTTCGTTCCTATGCTTGATTTTTTATTAACGCAATGATTTCTTTCAAATACTCAATTTCTTTCGTTTGTTGTTCTATGACTATTTGCAGTTTTTCTAACTCCAGGTGGGCTTTAACATCACTATAGTTTTGCCATAGATTGTTATCACGAAACTGGTTCACATTACCCATCACGCAAGTAATACCTTTTTCGCCGAACATCAACAGCTCCGTAAACTCCATTTCAAATGCTTCGGCGATTTGCTCTAGCCTAGACAACTGCACATCCGTCTCACCGCGCTCAATTTTGGCGTAAGTGTTTTTAGATACGCCTAGTTTTTCGGCCATATCTTCCTGAGAAAAGGTTTTTAATTGTCGAATACTGCGGATTTTTTCACTCACTTTCATCAACGCACACTCTCATTGTGTATAAAGCTAATCTAAGTTGGTGGAATTTGTCAGGTGCTAACGTAATAATCAGGCTGTTTTTATCGGTTAGTACGATAAATATCAGGCGTTACCCGAATGATAATGACGCCATTTTAACCTGTGATAATTCAATTCAGTGAGAAACTTATGCTAAAAAAATCGTTTTTATTTTCTAGCCTGACTTTGCTAGGCTGTGCAACTCAAGTTTTTGCCGATTCGGCACAATTATTTAACCCTGATAATGGGCATTATTACGTTTTGATAAAGCTAATAGTAATTTCGCCACGGCTAAAGGCAATTGCGAAGGTTTGAATGCGCACTTAGTCACGATTACCAGTACCAGCGAACAAGATTTTTTGTTTACGCAACTCGTCAGCAAAGCACCAACCTATGGTTATTATTTTTTAGGTATTTACTATGACAGCGCTAATTTTAGCTGGCATTGGATCACGGGCGAAACTGACAATGTTGACCACGGGACACCACCCGCAAGTGATTATGGGTATTTGAGTATGCGAACTGATAAGGGTGATTGGTACTATACACGTAGCGACGGCTACATTAACGGTACAGGAAACCAATATGCCACAGGCTACGTCTGCGAATGGGATAGCAACCATTTTGTCAGCAGCATCGCCGTACCCGATATGAACGGTAACGGTGTTGATGAAATCGCCTCGTTATACTTAGATTACGGCACCAATAAGCACACCGTGCAAATTCGCGACCCACAAAAACATGTGACGTTAAGCACATTAACCTTTGGCAATGGTCCAACGCCACCTTTAGGTTTAGCGGTCATCGCCGACATTAATGGCAATAACCAGCCAGAAATTGCCGTGCTCGCAGGTCGCAACGTGATAATTAAAGACATTAAAAACAACGCTAAGAAGCTGAAAACCATTAGCTTTTTAAGCGCGGGCAAACAAGCGCGTACGCTTAACGCGTTGCCCGATAGCAACGACAATGGCGCTGATGAGTTATCGGTATTAGGTGTGTCGTCGGATGGCACAGCGACCACCGAAACCCGCGATAGTGATACTGGCGCCAAACTATTCAGCGATAACTTCTAATTGAACACGTCTGACAGTCTGGTGTTGCCAGGTTGTCAACAACACTTTTAAGCAGCCATTTTTTGGAGTGCAAGGCTTGCCTTGCCCAGGTTAAAACAACGCACAAAGCAAGCTTTGTACTCCAAGTCAATCCTATTTGTCCTAACTAACCCTTGAATAACCTCGGTGTTCGGGTAAATCTACATATCCTCGTTTAACTGTACCTTGCTAAAACTGGTACGCTGAGTTGTTTTCGACCATGAAACTAAGCATGAATTGAATCCACGAGAATAAAATAAACTTATATGTTTATAATAACCTCGGCAAAGGGGGTGTTATGAAATACAGTGAATTTAAACGATGGTTGGAACAACAAGGCGTTAAGTTTAGCCCAGGCAAAGGTAGTCATTTGCATGCTGAGTTAAATGGTAAAACGACAATTGTACCGTTTCACGGCGCTAAGGAAATATCGAATGCCTTGGTCGTTAAAATCAAAAAACAACTGGGCTTGAACTAGGAGACCTTATGTTTTGTTATCCCGTTATGCTTGAATATACCCACGACACTGACGAATATATCGCCGAATTTCCTGATGTTCCGGGTGTTTATTCGGTCGGTGACACGGAGGATGAAGCGTTGTTAAATGCGGTGGATGCGCTGGAAACGGCCTTTCATTACCTAGTGCTTGAGCGCAAGCCCGTGCCGCTAGCATCAGCTTTAAATGGTCGTCATGGGGTGATTGTGCCAGTGTTAACGTCAGCTAAGGTCGCTTTGCATAATGCAATGTTGAGCAATGGCGTGCGTAAAGCTGATTTAGCGCGGCGATTGAATATTGCTCCTACATTAGTTGACCGCTTGTTGTCGCTTAAGCATAAAAGCCGTATCGAACAGGTGGAATCAGCACTGGCTTTACTAGACGTTAAGTTAGTGGTCGAAGTGACTAAGGCGTGTGAGTGAGGTTGTTTAACCATACGCCAAACACTCTTTAATGGTCAGCGTAGCGGCTTGTTTAGCCGGTATCAGTGTCGCTGATGGCTATAACAGGCTAATGGCTAACCATAGCGCAACGGCGTACCAGGAAAAAGCAAAATCTAGCTTCCTTTGCTCCTACGCGTTGCGTTTTTGCCATTGTTCGCTATGTAGGTGTTTTCAGCGCCTGGGCGCACAGGGTAGCCCCGATTTGCCACGTCTGCCAACCGTGGTAGACTACCTTTAAATAAAAAGGAGATAACACATGGCTACAATAACCTTTGATACCTTGGCTTTGGCAGAAAAATTGAAAGCAGCTGGGTTTGACGCGGCACAAGATAACATGGTCACACGCGATTATCTTGATGCTAGGTTGAGCGAAAATAAGGTTGATTTGATTAAATGGATTGCAGGCATGTTGCTGGCGCAAGCAGGGTTGATTGCCGCCTTGGTTAAGCTGTTTTAATTAGTTATCAGAAAACACTTTCTCGTTCCCACGATCTACGTTTTGCTCTAAGACGCACCAGTAACGCTGTTTAACCATACGCCAAACACTCTTTAATAGTCAGCTTAGCGGCTTGTTTAGCCGGTATCAGTGTTGCAAATAAAGCTAATAGCAAGCTAAGCGCTAGCCATAGTGCAACCGAGTACCAGGAGAAAGCAAAGTCTAGCTTCATGTTTAACATGATAGTGCCTAATTTATCGGCGCATGGCTCAGCGATAGCGTAGGCAATCGCTGAACTTATTAACCACGCCAAAATGCCATGAGCCAGACCTTCTAAGATAAACAGTCGACTAATTTGACTAGCGTCAGCGCCTATCGCGCGTAACACGCCGATTTCGCGTGTTTTTTGCAACACTTGGCTGCTCATATAACCGGTTAAACCTATAGCGCCTACTGAAGCTATCATGCTTGCTAGCCCTAATAGCATCGCTAAGCTTGGACGAAACTGATTTTCGCTGTGTTGGCGTTGTGCGAGCAAGCTGTTGCTGGCATAAATATCGACCGGAATGCCTTGTTGATAGCAGGCTTGTTTAAGGCGTTCGGCGTAATCTTGTTCATCGGCGAGCGTTTGAGTATTGGCTGTGATGAGTGCATAAGCAGCTAGGGCAGGGCTATTGTTTGGTGCTAATGCGGTTATCGGTGCGTAAATCGGTTCTATGCTAAATGACGTGCCGGTAAAACTACGATAAAGTCCAATCACTTGCCAGGTACCGGTCGCGTGGCCTGCGGGAGTAAGCTGAATGGCATCGCCGATGTTAATATGATTTAAGGCTGCGGTATCAGCGCTTAAGACTAAATGGGGTTTAAAATCATCATCTGCGTTAAACCAGCGACCTTCGGTGATGAGCGGCTGATAGGCTGGCGTCATGACGGGTAAGCCTATGAGCTGTGCGCCTAAACTACCCGTTTGAATCACTGGCTGTTGTTGAAACGACAGCTCAACTGTTTGGCGTTGCCAAAATTCTACCCCTTGCGTTTCTGGCTCTGCGTTAGCCAGGGTTTGTATCACCGATTGGGACTGGTCGCGATGAAAACTGAGCCGTACCGTGTAGTGGCTACGCGCTAATTCATTAGCTAAGGTAAGCTTAAGTGAATCAGCTAAGCTCATAATTACGATAAACATAACCCCTGTTAGTATTAATACGGCTTGTGCGCTTAAGCATTTTGCTTTTTTATGCAGTAAAGGTATTAACACTAAGGCATAAGGCGTCGGTAACTGTTGACTAATAAAGCGCTCTAATTTGCTGGGTGCGCTTGGCATAGCATAATCAGCGCCTAAACCATAACTGGCTAAGGCTAAACGCACAGGCATCGCGACGCTGCGATAAATGGGCAGCAATGCTGAGGCTATTGGTACGATTAATCCGCCTGCAAGCGTCAGTAATAATGCGCGCTCAGAATAATCAAATTGCGTCACTGCGGAGTTAAACAAGGCTAAAAGCCAAGCGCTGCTGTAATAAGCGGTGGCTAAGCCAGTGGGTATTGCCAAACATAAGGCAATAACCGCAATAACAAGAGTTTCGCCGATATAAATCGCCATTAAAACACGGCGTTTAGCGCCTAGCGCTTTCATAATGCCGATTTGATACGCGTGTTCGTTAAGCGTCGTGTTTACCGTGTTATAGATTAATATCGCGCTCAATGCCAATGCTGACCAGGCCATACTATGCAATACCCAATGCAAACCTTGAAAAAAAGGCCGTCCCCAGTGCTGTTTAGGGTCTTGCATTAAGGTTGTCGCGACGGGAATGCCTAGCTCAGCCAGTTTTAAACGTAGGTTAGTAGCAATGTCACGATTATGTACGTTGTTGTCAGGCGTTGTGGTTTGTATCAGTAATTGCCGGAAAGAATCAGGTTTTAAACCGAATAAAGGCGCTTGTTCAGCGCTAATAAAAAAATGAATCGGCCCGCCGAAGCCAGGCGGTTTAACGAAAGGGTGGCGGATAATGCCTGAAACAGTCAATCTACGAGCGCCTTGCTGAGTATCTAGCTCAATCGAATCGCCAATACCGTGTTGTAAGTGCTTAGCCGATAACTGCTCTAGCGCAATAGTCTCAGCGGTAGGCCAGTCACCCGCGCCTAAGGTTAAGCGGTCATATTTTTGTTGTAGATAATCTGGGCGCAGGATGACAATAGCTGTTTGCCAGGCGCTCTGCGCGTTCAATCGGTAGCGCACCGTGGTTTGACTAAAAGAGTCTATACCCGCTATGTCTGGCATTGCTGCTAATGTGTTAATTCCGGCAGCAGCCATTTCACCGCGTAGAATGAATTGTATAACGGCAGGTCGAGACTGTTGATGCGTTGCATCCATGTGTTGTAACTGTAAATCCATCATGCCAACTAAGCTTAAGACCGTAAACAACCCCATAGCCATACTGACAATAGCCAGCCATGTTCGGGTGGGATGTGCCGATAAGTCGGTAAAGATTTTAGTTAATAACATTAAGGACTAGACGCTTTAATGTGGTGTTCGACCAGCTGGCCTGTGCTAAATGTGATTTGACGTGATGCGGATGCCGCCAATGCATCGTTATGCGTGACTAAAATAAGGGTTTTGCCTTGCTGATGTAGCTGAGTAAATAACTCAAAGACCGTATCAGCGGTAGCTGCATCTAGGTTACCGGTCGGTTCATCGGCGACCAACAATTCTGGATTATTGGCTAAGGCTCTGGCAATCGCGGCTCTTTGTTGTTGACCGCCTGAAACTTGGCTAGGCAGGTGATGTAATTTATTAGCTAAACCGACTAGCGCCAGTAGTTCTTTAGCGCGCGCTTTACGTTGTGCTTTCGGAATCGCATTGGCGAATGCCATCGCTAATAAAATATTTTGCAATAAGCTTAATGCCGGTAATAGCTGAAAAAATTGAAAAATAATGCCGACATGAAGGCCGCGCCAACGAGATAACTGTTCTTCATTTAACCGGTTTAAGCGTTGACCACAAACCACAATCTCGCCTTGATTAGCTCGGTCAATACCGGTGATTAAATTCAACAACGTCGATTTACCATTGCCAGACGGGCCGGTAATTGCGACGAACTCGCCTTTTTCAATGGTTAAACTAACATCGCTTAAAACCTGTTGCGTGACATCGCCTAGCGTATAGGCTTTATAAACCTGGTTTAATTGCACAATCGCAGACATAGTTGCTTGTAAAATTTACGGATGACGGGAAATGAGGACTTTATCAATGCGCATTCCATCAATATCCACGACTTCAAAATACCAGTCTTCATAAGTGAAATGGTCGGCAACACGCGGAATTTTCTCTAAATAAAACAAGATAAAGCCGCTGACGGTATTAAACGCACTACTCGATTCACCTGGAAGCGGCCCGTCCATGCCGATAACCAATTTCAAACGCTGAATGGACAAGCCGCCGTCAACTAACCACGAACCATCCTCGCGTTCTACCACATCAGGGTCTAAGTCATGGTCTAAAATCGGTATATCGTCAATAATCGCTTTTAACACATCGCTAAGCGTGACTAAGCCTTCTAGCTCCCCGTATTCATTAACAATTAGCGCAAAATCGCCGTGTTTTTCGCGGAAAAATTCTAATAATCTAGGTAAAGTTAACGAGTCGGGGACATACAGCGGCGGGCGTACGACGCGGGAAATGTCTAGTAGTTGCTGAGCCATTAACAGCTTGATTAAATCGCTACGGTGCAAAATACCTAAGACGTTTTCCAAGCCATTATGACAAACAATTGTGCGTGAATACGGGCAGTTAGCAATTAGCTCATTGATTTTGTCATTATCATCGTTTAAATCAATGACAAACATATCTTTGCTAGGCGTCATAATAGCACCTACGCGCTGTTCATCGAGCTTAAGCACATTAGAGACTAACCGGCGTTCACTGGCATGAAACACGCCAGACTCAGAGCCTATGTCCATTAAAATGCTAATTTCTTCATTGGTGACGGTGGCTTGTGGTGGATTTTGTGCACGTAACAGCCGTAATAACAGATTGCTTGATGAAGATAACAGCCAAACTAACGGACTAGCAATTAATGCCAAACTATTCATAGGCTTAGCAACGGCCAAAGAAATCCGCTCGGGCCTTAGTAAGGCTAAGCGTTTAGGCACTAACTCGCCTATCACGACGGAAAAATAAGTGAGCAGACTCACCGTGATGACTAATGCAATACTTTCGGCATACGGTGTTAATTCAGGCCAGCGGTTGAATTGTGCTACTAGCGGGGTTGTTAATGCATTTTCCCCTAATGCACCGCTTAAAATGCCAACCGAGGTAATCCCGACTTGCACGGTTGATAAAAAGCGCGAAGGCTGTTCATGTAAGCGTAAAGCTGTTTCTGCGCTAGTACGGCCTTGTCTAGCCAATTTTTCTAAGCGTACTTTGTTAGCGGAAACCAACGCCATTTCAGACATGGCAAATAAGCCATTGATGAGTATTAAAATAATGATAAGCGCAATGTCCACGCGAATTAACCAACTAGTGAATGAACGTATTTTGTAATGGATTATGCTTTTAATAGCAAGTATTACACGTTATGAAAAATAATTTAAATGTGACATTAAGGGCATGTGATACTGCAATTTTCGTATCCTGACAAAAATGTTTTTGGCAATTATTGCATGGTAAGCGAGGCGGGAAAGAGGTGGCGTTAATTACAGACGCCCAGTAAAAATGAGTAATTCTAAAATCGAGCCTAGCAAGCTGTCTGGTAAAAGTTTAAACACATCCCTGATTGACGGGCAAAACTAGCCTGCCAAATTGATAAATTGCTGGTAGGCGGGAAGCGTTTTCCCGGCAAGTTGGCATTGCTGGCGGAACGAAAAGCTGTGAACCGCAGCATTGGCCCTGTGATTTTTTTGATGAACCAATGGTTCTGTTCTACCAGATTATTGAGGTATTTGACTTAGCAAGTGTCGACCACCAGGCAAAGGAAGCCTGACAGCACCAGCAGGACATTGTGTTCGGAAAAACTTGAATTTTACTGGTTGAGAAAAATCAATCAGTCCTTTACCCTTTACCACCCCGCTGGCTCAACTCCAGCTTTAACTCAAATTGGTAATAAATAATGACTTTGTGCCCCTGTAACTCGAATTTGCAATACGAAGACTGTTGTGGACCTGTTATTAACGGCGAACCGGCGAAAACTGCAGAAGCCTTAATGCGGTCGCGCTATACCGCTTTCACTACTCGACAGCTCGATCATATCGAACGTACCCATGCCGCAGAGATTCGTGATGATTTCAATCGTGCAGAAGCTGAACGCATGGCTGAAGAATGCGAATGGCGAGGTTTGGAAATACGCTATGCCACGGAGGACGGAGACAACGCCGAAGTGGAATTCGTGATTCGTTTTCGCCGCGATAATCAGGACATGATCCAGGTCGAACGTTCAACCTTCCGTCGCGAGGAAGGACAATGGCTTTATGTCAGTGGCGACGTCAATCCAAAAAATCCGCAGCGCTTCGTTAACAAAGTGGGGCGAAATGATCCTTGTCCATGCGGCTCAGGGAAGAAGGCCAAGAAATGTTGTGGCACAACGACAGTGCTGGAATGACATAAGCCATGGCTTACCGGTTTCAATGTACCGCGTGCGGAAAATGTTGCTATGGCCAGGTGCCGCTGACCATTGAAGATGCCTTTCGCCATGCAGGGCTTTTTCCTTTGGCGATAGTGTGGACGCCCATCAGCGAAATGAGCAAAGATTTTGCCATGGTGGCCAAGTTAGGTGCAGTGTTTACATTACCAAACCGAAAAAAACTGGCAACATTAATAGTGCCAACCGCCTATTTGCCGGTATCGTTTCCCTGTCCAGCGTTATGTGATGACAATCTTTGCGGAATTCAGGCCGATAAACCTTTGCGCTGCCGGGCCATGCCGTTTTACCCCTATCGTGATGAGCAATATCAAGCTGAGCTTCTGAGCTTTCAACCGGGGTGGGAATGTGACACCTCGGAGTCAGCCCCCATTGTCTTTGACAATAAACGCATTACTCAACGCGAGGATTTCGATGCAGAGCGGCAAGCTTTGGATAGGCAGCATTCAGATATTCAGCGTTATGCCGACTATACCTTGAAATACAATCCCAAGATTCTCAGCAGTTTGGCCCAGGCGGCTCAACAACGCAAAGCGGGTCAAGTGGTGACCAGTTTATCTTCATTTCTGACCGCAACACGTACGCCGAATGCCAAGGACATTGCCCAAAAGCAACTTTCCGTTCTGAATAAATATCTTGAGAAAACCGCCAGTTTCAAGGAACTGGCCGATTTTCATCAGTATTATCAAATGTCGCTCAAAGAGATGGGTTATTTGAGTAGCAAATAAGGCTCATGTCATCCATTTACTGCTCCGAAAAATAAGCCGACACTGGCAGTAATGCACATCGATAACATACCCCAAAATGCGATACGAGCAATCGCAGTGGAAGCAGAAGAACCGCCGATAATTGCAGATAGTCCACCTAACAACATTAGCGATAACAGTGAAATAGAGCCTACCGTGGTGATCAGAGGCATAGTCTGCGAACCGGTTAAATCGATGAGAATTTGATTGACACGCGTTATAGGCAAGTAAGGAAAAATCATAACCATCAAGAGTGGTAAGAATGCGCCTAGTGAAAACGTCAAGGCAGAAACCAAGCCTGCTTGAAGGGGACGTGCAGTAGTGATTTCAGTTAGTCCTAATTCATCACGGGCATGTGCTGCTAAGGCATCGTGATGCATAAGTTGCTCGGCAACCTGTTGAGCCAGTTCTGGTTCTAGGCCTCTATCGATATAGATGGCTTTTAGTTCATTCACTTCATGATGGTGATTTTCCGCTAGTTCTTGCCTTTCTCTCTTTAAGTCAGCTTGCTCAGTATCCACTTGGGAGCTAACTGAAACATATTCACCAGCCGCCATAGACATAGCTCCGGCTACCAAGCCAGCTGTTCCACTAACCAGTATGGCATTTATATCTGTATGAGCAGCTGCGATGCCAATCACAAGACTCGATGTTGAAACGATACCATCATTGGCGCCTAGGACAGCTGCGCGTAACCATCCGATCCGATCTGCACGATGAAATTCAGAATGTCTCAAGCGAATTCCTTTAAAATTTAAGCCGTTGAACAAGGATATTATTGGTAAGTATCATCGATGTCTTTTTTTCCAGTAAACATGGCTTTAACCAGCTTTTCTTTATCGATGTAACTGGAAATCGCGACACCCATAATATGTAAAAACACTAACAATAGTGTCAGGTTAGCGAAAAACTCATGTAATTCTTCCCAGAATTCTTCACCTTCTTTATCAACCCGGTGCTCATTACCACTTTGATCGGATTCATCATCATCGTTATCCTCTACGTTCGCCACAGAAATGAGGGCCGTGAGTTGGTTTTGTGTCTGGACTGGTACTACTGAAGTAGCGAAAGGTCCTTTATTATCCTCAACCGCATATAATTTCAAGCCGGTCAACGTGGTTCCCACCAGACTTAATAACAAGGCGACAACCATGACACCACCAGCAGGATTATGACCGATATAATGCTGTGGATTGCGTGTTATTAGATTTTGTAAGTAACTTTTTAACTTAAGCGGGGAATAAATAAAATTACTGAAGCGCGCATATTGACTACCGATAAAGCCCCATAGTATGCGAATAAGTAAATAGGCCGCCACGACATACCCGGCCCATACATGTATAGCCATAAACTCATTTTCGGTAAAATAAGCCGTAAAAAATGCAATCACTAAAGACCAATGCCCAATACGGATCAATGGATCCCATACCTTTACGGTCCTTTTATTTAAAGTCATGTTATTTCTCCTGATTAGCAATCGGATACAAATTAAGCTTAATAGTGCGCTAAACTTGTCTTTTTAGCATCCGTCATCCGACGTATCGGTGAATATTTATGGCATTTATTAACGATACCAAACGATTTAGCCAATGGGCTATTGTCCTTAGCATGTTTGTTTTTGTGCTTATTACGCTTGATCTTTTTGGCGACTATAGAGAGGGCGTACCTTGGACGCATTTGGTCACTGAAGTTCTAATTCTAATGCTTTCCATTCTTGGGCTGGCTTATTTTGGTCGTCTTTACTATCAATTTTCGCAGTCTAAAATCAACTTACTGACACAAGATTTGTTAATAGCAAATCAACAAGCTCAACAATGGCGTGAGGCAAATCGTGAGCTTATCGGAGGTTTGGCTGTTCAAATTCGTAAACAATTTGATATTTGGCAGCTTACCCAGGCCGAATCGGAAGTTGGCATATTGATGCTCAAAGGGCTAAGTCATGGTGAAATTGCTCATGTGCGCAATACAAGTGAGAGAACCATACGTGACCAGGCGCGGGCTGTTTATCGAAAAGCGGGGGTTGCAGGACGCACAGAACTTTCTGCTTTTTTTCTTGAAGATTTACTATTGCCACGTCAACAATAGTTACTTTTAAAAACGGGAATACTTTACATTGCACATGGGCCAGCATGTGTCTGTTTGTTTGTGTTTGAATTCGCTCCAGCGCAGGCTGGATTCCAGCAATCCCGCTGGAATGACGGTTTAGCTGTACGGGCTAAGCACAAAGTGCCCCATTTTAAACGGCTAGCCTTAACTTTCAAATGCTTATGTGCTTAAGAACTGCGTCTATATCTTTTGCTTTGAACCGCCGTTGTCTCATGGCTGGCTTAGGTCTTTTTGCGGCTATGCTTCCGGTGTGGAGTTGGGCGGATATGACGGTTAGCGTTCAGCGTTTGCATAGCGATAAGCTGACTATTAATGGCTTCAGTTTGACTAGCAAGGTGTTTTCGCCAAATCATGCTCATTTAACTGTGGCGTTCGATGAGTTGAGTGTTCCTTATCTTGGCTTTACAACAACAAAGTTCGCTATCGATTGTGCCGAGCTGTTATGGACTGACCAGCAGTTTGCGTGTCATCAAGGCCATGTCAAAGGCTTTAATAGTCGGCAACAGCCTTATTCGGCGACGCTAAGCTGGTTAAGCGAGCCTAGACTGCTTGATGTTCAGCTCAACAAGCTAAATCCTAAAACCGTCATGTTTGGCTTAACGTTGACGCAACAAGACAGTTATTGGGCGTTTAAAGCAAAGCTGGCTAGGTTTAACGTTTCGTTATTAAGCCCATTAATGCCTAATAGTTTAGAAATCACCGGTGGAACAGTCTCTGGGAGTGGTTATGGTCAAGGCGATGCCAAGGGGTTAAGCACGTTGACGGTACAATTAAACACTAGCGATGTGAAGGCTCAGACACGCGATGGTTTGTACGCTGTCGAGAAGCTTAACAGTCAGTTCAACGCTTCCGCGCAACGCAAACAAGCAGTTTGGGACTTGCAATATCAAAGCCGCATAAAGCAAGGGGCGATGTATGCTGCTCCGCTTTTTTTAGAAACCGGGAAACAGCCTGTCACATTAACCGCGTCGGGCCATTGGTCAGAAGCAACGCGTCAACTATTGGTCTCAAACAGCCATTATTGTCATGGCAAAGCGTTATCAGCTCGTGCGTCAGGCACGTTAAGTATGCAGCCAAGCTGGCAGGTACAAAGTTTAAACGTATCCTTGCATAGCTTAGATTTATCAATCTTATCTAGCCTTTATATTACACCGCAACTCACTGAAACCAATGTAGATGGCTTAAACCTAACCGGTCGTGCTAATGCGTCGCTGACTATCAAGCATAATCAACTCAGTCATATGAACGCCGCGTTAAATAACATTAATTTTTATTTACCCAAACAAGACGTCTCGGTACTTGGCATTCATGGTCATATCGCCTGGGATTTAGCACAAAAGCAATTTTCATCGTTACGCTGGCAACATATAGCGCTCAAGCAGTTTCCGTTAGGGGCTGCTAGTCTAAAGTTGGCTAGTGTCAATCGCCATATTGAGCTTATTCATGCGGTTCAGATTCCCACTTTAGGCGGTTATATTGCGCTTAACCAGCTTCATCTTAATACCGATGCTACTGAACCTACGCTTGCCTTTTCTGCCGAGCTACAACAGTTGCAACTTAATAAACTCGCTAGTAATTTTAATTGGACGCCGTTATCAGGCTACATTAATGGTGACATTCCCAATGTGCATTACCATCAAGACACCTTAACGTTAGGCGGAGATATAGATATTGACGCTTTTGACGGTCATATCGCTATAAGCCATTTAAAAGCGGCGCATTTCTTCGGTAACTTACCTACGGTAAACGCTGATATAGCCTTAACACAGCTAGATTTAGCTCAACTCACCCAACATTTTCAATTCGGAAGCATAAGCGGACGCTTATCAGGTTATGTCAAACAACTCGCGCTGGAAAACTGGCAGCCGGTGAGCTTTTTTGCTTGGTTAGGTACGCCAGAACATGATGATTCCGAGCATAAAATTAGTCAAAAAGCGATTAATAACATCGCTCAAATTGGTGGCGGTGCAACGGATATGATTTCACGCAGTATTTTAAATGTATTCGATACCTTTAATTATGAACAACTAGGCATGGGGTGTTATTTACACAACGGCGTATGCCAGCTTATGGGCGTAGAGGCCACCGAACAGGGCTATTTCTTAATTAAAGGTGGCGGCCTGCCACGCGTCGATGTGATAGGTTATAATCACAGAGTCGATTGGGCGGTATTGTTAAATCGACTCAGCCGAATTTCGTCTACTCGCGATGTTCGTATTGAATAAAACTTAGGCAGCAAACCAAGGAACGCACTATGCATAAACTTTTCTGGCTGAGCGCAGGACTACTTAGTGCTTGCGTAACGATTAATATTTATTTTCCCGCCGCCGCTGCCGATAAAGCCGCTGATGAAATCATACAAGACATTCAAGACTTAAAACCGGATACACCGGCTGCAAAACCGCATTCGGAAAATTCAGACGTTTTATTGCAAGCAGAGCGTATGTTGGACCGGGCAGTCAGTCTAATCATAAACAACGCCTATGCCGATGAAGCTGATTTAACCTTGGATAGCCCAGACATTAGACAAATCCGTGCCGATTTAGAAGCGCGGTTTGCCTCGCTACTACCAAACTATCAAAAAGGTAGCATAGGCATACAAGCGGATGGCTTACTTACTATAAGAGACCCCTCTTCGTTAAGCTTAAAAGACAAAGCCAGCTTAACTAAACTCATTAACGCCGAAAATGCTGACCGGCTTAAGCTCTATCAAGCCATTGCTAATGCTAATAATCACCCTGAATGGCGCGAGCAAATCAAGCAGCGCTTTGCGAGTCGCTGGGTTAGTCATGCGCAATCGGGTTGGTGGTATCAGACAGCAAATGGAATCTGGAAACAACAATAATCATGGCAAGACATAGAAAACGTAAAACCCTACCCGAAACACCTGTGAGCGCGACTGTCACTGCGCTTACTCACGATGGTCGAGGCGTCGCGCATGTCGATGGCAAAGCGGTCTTTATCGACGAAGCTTTACCCGGAGAGCTGGTCGAATTCATCTACACCGACATCCGTAAAGATTATGCTGAAGGGCGCGTTAGCCGCATTATCGAAGCGAGTCCGCAACGCATAACCCCAGAATGCCCACATTATGGCGTATGCGGGGGGTGTAGCTTTCAACACGTTGCACCTGACCAGCAAATTCTTATTAAACAACAATTGCTTATTGAGCAATTCAAGCGTATTGGCAAACTTGACATTCCGGAGATTTGGCAGCCATTAACCGGCCCACATTGGGGCTATAGGCGTAAAGCACGTATGGGCGTGAAATATGTCGCGGCAAAAGATCGGGTGTTAGTCGGTTTTAGAGAAAAAAAACATCAATATTTGGCCGATATTAATGCTTGTTTAGTCATGCATCCTAGCGTTGGTACGCGTTTAACTGCTTTAGGCGAAATGATAAAAGGCTTAAGTATACGCAGCCAAATCCCTCAAATCGAAGTCGCTATCGGCGACCAGGTAACCGTGTTAGCGATACGCGTGCTTGAACCGCCAAGTGCTGACGATATAGAGCAAATGCGTGTGTTTAGTCATGCACATAATCTGCATTTATGCTTACAAGCCAAAGGTCCCGATTCGATTACGCCGTTACCCGGCGAGCCAGAAGTAATACCTACTTATGCGCTACCCGAGCACGGTATCGTGTTTAATTTTAGACCAGCGATGTTTACCCAAGTCAACTATGCCATTAACCAAGCCATGATAAACCGCGTGCTTGACGCATTAGACTTAAAGCCGACTGACCAAGTATTAGATTTATTCTGCGGTCTAGGCAATTTCACGCTACCGATTGCCAAACGCGCTGGAAAAGTCGTCGGTATTGAAGGCGATTTACCTTTAGTCAATCACGCGCGTGCCAATGCAGCGGCTAACGGGATTAACAATGTCGAATTTTATGCCGCCGATTTAAGCAAAGACATTAGTCAATATACTTGGAGTCAACAGCGTTATAACAAAATTCTGCTTGACCCGTCGCGTGCTGGCGCGGCCGAAGTCTTGCATCATTTAGCGCATTGGCAGCCAGAACAACTGATTTATGTTTCCTGCAATCCGTCAACCTTAGCCAGAGATGCAGGCATATTAGTTCATGAACTCGGCTTTACCTTAGTGAGAGCAGGCGTTATGGATATGTTTCCACACACTGCTCATGTTGAATCGATAGCTTGGTTTGTCAAAAATCCGTAGAACGGTAAAAATAAACTTCATTACGGTTGAAACTTTTTCAAGTCAGTATAATCTTATTAGTGTTCGCCTGCTACGGCGATCAATCAGCCGTATTCCCCCTTTGTAACCGGCTGATTATCTTTCCAAGCCCCGGCGTCCTTCTCCAAGCGTCGGGGCTTTCTTTTATTCGCGGCTTAATTCCATCCCCCTAAACAACGAACAGCGCCTAAACACATCCAGGCTAGGTGTGACTTTTTTATGCTGGCAGTATTTACCGACCAGTTTTGATAAGCCTTTAATATCTCGGCCTGTAGCGTCGGGAAAAACATGGCTAAGCTGCTCAATCAGCGTAGGTTCAAGATTGAGCTGAAATTGCTCGCTCATTACATGCCAGATTTTACGGCGCGCTTCAAGATCGGGTGGGTAGTATTTAATCAGCGCAATACAGCGCGACACAATGGCTTCATCTATATCGTCGATGCGATTCGTCGTTAAAAACAATAAGCCATTAAAATATTCCAATACGCGTAAAAATACGCCAACTACGGCGTTCATGGTCATATTGTTATCTCGACGTTTGATATACACATCGGCTTCATCGATGAGCATAATCGCGCCCCAGCGTTGCGCTCGAGTTAGTACATCTTTTAGCGCTTTTTCCATTTCGGCGACGTTTAAGCCCAATTGTCCGGAATGCACGCGGTATAAAGGGCGCTTGATAATTTCTGAATACACTTCGGCGGTTAAGGTTTTGCCGACACCGGCAGGACCCGCGCATAAGACAGTTGTACCGCCCGATTTACCGGCGACAATATCATCCATCAGCACGTCCATTTCTCCGGTTAAAATATCGATTAAATCGATTTGCTCTTCGCGTAAGATGAGTTTTTGTTTGAGTTCGGGTTGGTATTGGTACGGCTCTATATCAGAAACATGTACCCATAAATGATGGTGTAATTCTAAATGGTACATCAGTAAATAACCGTGCACCGGTAATTCGGTAAACAAGCCTTTAGGGATTTCGGCTTGTGAAGCTTCGACTTCGTTTTCCACTTTGCCGTCGTAGCGTAGACTTTTCGCGGCTTTGCGCAGATATTTGGCCAAAATATCGCCTTTAGCTTCGGTTGTTAATGCTCTATCGACTAAGATGCTTTCGTCGCAAACTAAGCGCGCATGGCCACCATCGCTTGATAATACAACGACATCTTTACGCGCCCAATCGGTATTGCGGTGGCTTGCGCTAGGGTCTTCGGCAAAAAATCCAGTGCCTTTGGCTAAAAACTGTGTTCCCGATTGACCACACCATTGAAAATAACGCGCACTCGTCGCATCGTAGCTGGCTATGAGTTCGGGCGTTTCTTTTAAAAACCCTTTAGCCATCAGAATTTCAGTCATGGTTTTGTCGACAATATCGCGGGCGCGAATAATCACCGTGACAATCGTGACTTTGCCTTTGGCGTTGGCTTTTAACTCTAGTGTGACGCGTCCGGTTTCTTCTTCACCCGCAGGCGTGTAATCGAGCCGTGTTACTAAGTAGGCCATAGGCTTACCGGCAACATTGGCTTGAAACAACCAGCCCCGTAGTGCATTGTGAATCAAATAGCGTGCTAACGCAGGCAGCAACAGTTCTAAATCATCTTCACCAAAACGTAGCGTGTCATCGTTCATCGCTTGTTGTAACGTCGAGAGCTGCGCGACATGGCCTTGCATGTCATCGTCTTGTTGGTATAGCGATTTAAGATAGCTAAGCTCGGCAGCGCTTAACTGTTGATATAGGACTTCAGCTTTACTGCCAAAGCGCAGTTGTTCCGTTAAGCGCGTTAGGTTAGGAAATTCTAAAGCGAGTGCCTCGACGTATTTGCGTTCTAGTTGCAGTTTCATAGGTGTCTCCCTATCGTTTTTCTCATTTCCACGCAGAGCAGTTTAGATATAGGATGCGCTGAGGTACGAAGCGCATCAGTCGAGTTTTTACCCGCGATATTATCGTTCCCACGCTTTGCGTGGGAATGCCAGAGTATCGCTCTAGCGGTACGAGACGCTAGAGCGTCTCGTTGTGCATTCCCACGCTGGAGCGTGGGAACGATGGGGGTGAATAGCTGCAGAAACGTTGGTAACAAGAACCTTATACTGCACCAACAGCGGCATCTTTAACGACAACAATGGTATTCGCTTCAGCTTCTGCGTAACTGACTAAAGGTGATTTGGCGTTATAGGTTTTCGCGGCGTTATAAGCGATGGCCACTTTGTCTTCAGCCGATTGGCCTTTTAACTCGTGCTTTTCGATATATAACTCTTCTAAGATTTCATTCCAAACTAAACCTTCTTTAAACGGTAACAGTTTAAAGACCACACCGGCTAATTCAACTTGCATGGCTTTAGCGATATTCTCGACATAAATCAGCGCAGCACAGTCTGGTGCGAAATCGTCCTTATACTTTTCAACTAGGATGGGTAATAAGTTTAATGTCGGTAATAAACCATTGATGAAAACGATTTTGTCATTGGCAACGATTAATGCCGAATGAATTAGTAATGCTTCAGGTGGTTTGCGGTCAGTAGTTGAGCCTTCGCGTAAGGCGCCTTCGATTAACACTAAATCGCCACGGTAAGCATAAACGCCTGCCGTGCTGGTTTGACCATTGACTAAGGTCACGGTTAATAAGCCTTTGGCTTGATAGGTGTCTAATAACATGGATGCGCTCCAGTAATGATAGGGTTGAGGTTGGGTTGTGAGTGTTATTGCGCCATAGGCAGTAATTTGGCTTCCGCTTTCATATTGTCGGCTTGTCCCCAGGCGGTTACGCTTTCGATAAACCATTGCTTTTTAGTAGGATGCGGTTGCGATACATCGTATTCAGCATAAAAGCTGCCATCGCTATTAAATTGCAAACGGCCTAAGCGGTGGCGCTTATGTTCATCAAACCAATAACAGCACAGATTTTGTTGGCCTGTGTAGGGGTCTTTGATGAGTTCAAAGCTTGAGCCTTCATACTGCGGATATGTCACAGTCGCGCTGAGTCCTAATTTATCGATTTCGTGCGCTAAGCGTTGGCAAACGGCTTCAGCGACGGCACGATTGCTAGCAATATAGTCGGTTAATTCCATTAGTAAGTAACTCCTTGAGCTAAGTCCATAATGACTGACGCGCCGGAGCGGTCTTCGGGGTCTAGTTGTTTGATAAACGCTAATAGCTCATGCGCATAACGAGTTTGGTCTTGCCTAAGTTTGATGAACGCTAAGGCTTTTAACGAATACAAGTAGAACAGCGCGCATTCGTTAAGATAAAAACCTTGTGCAGGGTAGTGCTCGGTTAATTGCTTAGGATTGTTAACAAAACCGCCTTGACTAGCCGCTTCTGCTAACGCTTGTAAAACAACCGCTTCAGCATCGGCTAAACGTTTGACATGAAAATAAAACTTGTACAACGCAAAATACGTTTGCAAACAACGACTATCTAAGGCATTGGCTTCGATAAACAGCTTCTCTGCCCGCGCTTGATTAGCATGGCTAGCAGCAACCGCTTCCTGTAACAATTGGTTGACGGCTTCAGGGACGGTAGGGCTGAATAACACGCGTTCTTCAAACAACATGAGTCACCTACCAAACATCAGCCGGCATGATTAAGTCGGCGACCGGCGTACCATTGAGCAAATGTTGCTCAATAATGGTTTTAACGTCGTCTTTTTTGACTTTGCCGTACATCACGCCTTCAGGATAAACCAACACGCTAGGCCCCATCATGCAAGGACCCATACAGCCAGTATTGGTTAAACCGATTTTTTCAAACAAATTACGCGCTTGAATTTCATTCATAAATTCGTTCATGACTTCAGCGCAGCCAGAGGCCGCACATGAGCCACGCGGATGACCTTGTGGGCGATTTTGCGTGCAAACAAACACATGTTTTTCGGGTCTTGGCATGGGGTAGTTCCTATAGTTCAGTTAGCATTAGGTCAGGCTGCTGCTTTATGTTGATGAGTAAAACAGTCTTTTGGACAGACTTTTGAGCAGGCTTCGCAACCTATGCAGTCCAACGCGTTTTTAATACTCATCACCATGCTGCTATCGTCTTCATCTTCAAATTCATCGTCGATGTCAGCCGCATCTAAAACGTCATATTTATCTACTAAATCAAATACATCGCGTGGACAGACTTTAAAGCAGCGGCCACAGCCTATACAGGTTTTTTGATTAATATCGGTGACATAAGAGGGTGTCCACACATCACCGCCAAAAGTCACGCCAGTTACAAAGTCTGTCATAGTCGTTCTCCTACGCACTCACCGCTGCTTGCGCGGCTAAAAAGCGTTTATTAGCTTCATCCCAGGTTTTGCAAGCGACATAGGTTTCTTGCGCAATGCCTAGTAATTCACCATAAGCATCCGGTAATCTATCTTCGATTAAATCGTGTAGCTCCATTGCTTTTTCGGCAGCTAAGCGTTTGGTTTTCTTAACTTCTTTCTCTAAATCTTTAAGTTCGTCAGACATAATAGGACTCCTTAATCGGTCGCAGCGGCATTGTATTTTTCAATTAAACCGAGTGCTTTTTCGATGACTTTATCGGTTTTTTGGCATAAGTCTTCTAAGCTATCAAAGCCAAAGCGGTGCGTGTCGCGTAAAATTTTATCGACGACCACGAGTTTGCCGACCATGATTAACGCACGACCAAAGCCTTCATGACTTAAATGCACAATCGGAGCAGCCATAAGACCTGATTTTTTCTCAAGCAACGTAGCTACCGAGTTGTAATAGGCTTTTAACCGCGCAATTGTGATTTCATCCGGATCGCCGATTACCGGGATATTTTTCTTACGCTCTTTGGTGAGCACGACAGGGTCGATAATTTTGGCTTCCGACCAGCCCGCATAAGTGTCGTAAGTATCGATAGCGCGTAATTGCTTGATATAGTCTTTAACAATATCGGATTGAAGATTGCTGTCATCTTCAGCAACCACTAATGAACTGGACATAGATAAATCCTCGTTGGGTTAGGTTTGATAGAGTCGTTGTGCTGCTTTGTTATTCATCCCAGCCTTCGTCAGCCATTTGGCTAAATCGATTAGGGTCTGGGCTTTTATGTTGGTTTATGGCTTTGGCTAGCCAGCTTGAAGGGCCGGCTTTGATTTCGTTTTGCAAATCCACAATTAAATCGTTAATGCGACTGCCTTCATGCACTTTGACCGGTTG
>CAWUNX010000007.1:0-26539 GCA_963923905.1 uncultured Methylocucumis sp. | reverse complement strand
GAGACAGTCGGATAGTTTTTCGTATTCTGCAGCCAGCGCATTGACTTTTTTGACCAGCTTTTTCTTCTTCTTAATCAGCCTTTCGTTTCGGCTACCTACAACAAATTTAACTAGCTTACCCAGCATGTGCGTTTCCGGAGTGATGAGTGAATAAATGAATTGGCGGATTATATACTGTCTAGCCGCTGAACGACAGTTAAAACCCTGCTCTAAACATATTAAGCAACTAAAGCTAAGGTGTTTTCTACTATAAATTTCAAGCAATTAAACTGATTTTAGCCATTTATGCACGATTCCGCCGCTTGCGGCTAAAAGTGGCATATAATTCAGCCTGTAGCAACGTTAAATGCTACCCAATAACAATTAAAAATATCACTAGGAGGACTTATGAGAGAAAAAGCTAAACGCTTATTAAATTATTTTTTGGTGGGTATCTTTGCGATTTTACCCATCGTTGTGATTTTACAAATCATTATTTTTCTGGAAAACGTGGTGTCAGACATTTTTAGTATTGTCTACGGCTATTCCGCGAGCTATTTATACACGGCGATTTTCTTTATCTTAAGTTTTGCCATCGTCATGTTTATAGGCCATAAAATCGTGAAGACCGGTCGCCCGTGGGTGATTACGATTTTTGACCATATCATCGACCGCATCCCTTTTTTAAATACGATTTACCGCGTATTAAAAAAAGTTATCAACATGTTTATGTCACATGAGCAGCAAATCGCGAAAGAAGTCGTCTATGTTGAATACCCAAGCCCAGGCTTATGGGTACCTGCTTATGTTACTAACCGCCATGACAACATGTATGTGTTGTTTATCCCGACCTCGCCTAACCCGACCTCAGGTTTTACCGTCATCGTAGACAGCTCTAAAGTAATTAAATCTGACATGGATATAGAACAAGCCACCAGTTTTATCGTCAGCGTCGGCGTTGATTACGATAAAGCACCAGAAATGATTAACTTACGCTAAACCCCTAACTCTCTTTTTATTTACGGTTATTCCATGCATTCTATTATCCAACTCAGTCTTAGCATCACTTTAGGTTTGTTTATCATCGCTTGTAGCGAACAAACGGCACCACCAGCGCAACCACCCAAACCTGCCGCCGCCTATCAAGAACAACTCGATGCGGCAAAAAATGTTAATCAAGTTGTCCAAGACGCAGCCGAGCAACAACGCGAAGCGATTAATAAACAAGCCGAATAAAATCGCTGCATCTTTTAACGCTTTCGACTTAGCACGCGTCAGTGCTAAGTCAAACCCGGTGCTGGCTTAAGATTCAAGATGATAGTCAACAATACGCTGAACTTCATTCCTTGACCCTAAAATTACCGGCACACGTTGATGTACACCGCTAGGTTTAATATCCAAAATGCGTTCCCGCCCCGTTGAGCACAAACCACCGGCCTGCTCAATAATAAATGCCATAGGATTCGCTTCATATAATAAGCGCAACTTGGCGGGCTTTTTCGGGTCGCGATTATCCCACGGATACAAAAAAACACCACCGCGCGTTAAAATTCTATACGCCTCAGCGACAAACGACGCTACCCAACGCATATTAAAATCCTTACCCCGCACACCTTCGGTACCTTGCAAGCACTCATCGATATAACGCTGAACCGGTGTTTCCCAAAAGCGCTGGTTAGACATATTAATCGCGAATTCACTGGTTTCTTCAGGAATGCGCATAGCAGGATGCGTCAAAATAAATTCGCCAATGCCTTGGTCTAACGTAAAGCCATTAACGCCATTTCCCGTCGTTAACACCATCATCGTAGACGGTCCGTAAATAACAAAGCCAGCACATACTTGTTCCGCACCTTTGCGTAAAAAATCTTCCTCTTCAGGCTCAACGCCTTCACGGCAGCGTAAGATAGAAAAAATTGTTCCCACCGCAAGGTTTACATCGATATTGGAAGAGCCATCTAACGGGTCAAACACCGCTAAATATTTGCCTTTTTTATATTGCGGCGGAATCGAAATAAACTCATCGTTTTCTTCCGATGCCATACCTGCTAAATGTCCCGTCCAATTTAGCGAATTCACCATAATATCGTTAGTGATAATATCTAGTTTTTTCTGTACTTCGCCTTGTACGTTTTCAGAACCGGCGCTGCCTAACACACCAATCAACTGGCCTCGGTTTACTTTTTGGGCGATTTCTTTACACGCTGTCACGATATTACTCAGCAACATCGTAAACGTGCCTGAGGCATCAGGTACATTAGCTTGTTGTTCAATAATAAACCGGGTTAACGTTACTCGATTATTCATAGGCTTCTCTGATTGAAATAAAAAAACTAGCTGTCAGCGCACAGATAACGCCGGACTCAATGTACAATGCCAATTATTTCTTATTATTAAATAATGTATTATAAATTTTGCAGGCCAAAATAGAGGCTGCTAAAACAAAAGTTATCGCATTAGCGATAATAATGGCTTGATTTTCGATAACAATACCGTAAATCAACCAACATAAAACGCCACTGGTAAATAAACTATACATACCCAAGGACAGCGACTGCGTATCGCGTGTTTTAATCGTGTGTATAGCTTGGGGTAAGAATGAGGAAGTGGTAAGCGTTGCCGCTATATAGCCGAGCAAATCGGGCACGATGGTCATAAGGTCAAAACGTCTAGCTCTTACAGCTGACAAAAAAACTGAAACGGCGGTAAGTCTATTGGCCTGCGCCTATTATGTCAAGCAAACCAACTTATAAATAAATACAATCTGTTACCTTAAAACCTTGGCATTAACATTAACTCGAATTTTACAGTGTGCGAGTCAAAGCCGCTCTTGTACAATACCCATTTTTTTCAAGCGGAGTAAGAGATTGAGCGTCAATAATGAACCTAGCCTGGATTATAAAAGCGCAGGCGTTGATATTGCAGCGGGTAACGCACTCGTCGAGCGCATTAAGCCCATTGCAGCAAGAACAAAAACCCCCGGCGTCATGGCAGGTCTAGGCGGTTTTGGCGCGCTCTACGAATTGCCCTTACACCGCTACCAACAACCGATTTTAGTATCAGGCACTGACGGTGTTGGCACAAAATTAAAATTGGCACAAGAACTCAACCGCCATAACACGATAGGCATTGATTTAGTCGCAATGTGCGTTAACGATATTATCGTACAAGGTGCTGAACCATTGTTTTTCCTAGATTATTTTGCCACCGGTAAATTATCGGTCGATACGGCGGCTGATGTTATCTCAGGTATTGGCCAAGGCTGTGAACAAGCGGGTGCGGCGCTAGTCGGTGGTGAAACCGCAGAAATGCCCGGCATGTATGACGACGGCGAATACGATTTAGCCGGTTTTTGTGTCGGTATTGTCGAAAAAGCCAAACTCATAGACGGCAGCCAAATTAAACCCGGCGATAAACTGATAGGCTTAGCGTCGTCTGGTCCGCATTCAAATGGCTATTCATTAATCCGAAAAATACTGAGTGTTAGCGGAGCAGATTTAACCAGTCCATTTGGCTCCAGTACATTGGGCGACGTGTTATTAACGCCAACCAAAATCTATGTCAAATCGTTACTCAACTTAATGGCGCAAGTACCCGTCGCGGGCTTAGCGCACATCACTGGTGGCGGCATTACTGAAAACCTACCCAGAGTCTTACCGCAAGGCGTTGCCGCGAAAATCAACTTGAATGCGTGGACCTTACCCGATATTTTTCAATGGTTGCAAAACCAAGGCCATATCGCCGAAGCTGAACTATTGACTACGTTTAACTGTGGCATAGGCATGATAATCTGCATCGCGCCCGAACATGAAGCGCTAGCCACTGAATTACTCACCGCAAGCGGCGAACAGGTATTTGCGCTAGGGGAAATCGTGGCGAGTACGGATAAGCCGCAGGTGATTTATTGTTAAATGCATCCATTAGTATGCTATGAAGACAATTAAGCTTAGTGCAAAGCTAATTGCCTTAGAGGCAATTAACTCCGGTGACCAAACATCACCGGAGTTAACCATCATTATTGCTCAGCAGGAATAATATCCTTCTCAACAATCATCGGTTCGAATTTAAATACATTCGGATCGTTTTTATCAATCGTTGCTTTTACCCAATGCGTGTTCGGGTTACCAAACGTTTCGACACGGGTAAAGTTAGTTAATCTTGGCTCTGAAGATTCCCAAGGCATCACGAATGGGAAATCAGTATTAATCACATCAGAAGGACGTTTCGATGGTAACGGTTTGTCTATACGGAAATAATGACTGTCACCGTGTACTAATACCACGGGTTTACCAAAGTCACGCGCCAAACTTTCTAATTCAACAACAAACGGCTCATAACCAGTTAAGCCTGTTGCGGGTATGAAATCCCAAGGGTTAGCTTGGATAACAATCATAATACCCGGCAAGTTTTTAGTTTTTGCCAGTTCAAACGATGAGCGTAGCCATCTTAAATTAGCACCGTTACGTGTTTTGTACTCAGCTTTTGCTTGCTCAACATAAGCTTCACCGGTTGATAAACCATTGTTACTACCTGGTATATGCAAGCCTACGAACATGACATCGTTATAAATCCAACGAATGTTTTCTGGATAGTTTGCGTTTTGTCTTTTTAATGGCAGTTTGTTGACGCCGAAACTGGTTGGGTCATCGGATTTAGCGAACAAGCTGCGTAACAAGCTTAAACGTTCGAATGGGTTATAACTCCCGGCTGCGCTACGATGGCAATCTGTCCATTCGTTATCACCGAAGATAAAAAATAACGGGTGTACCGATTGATTAAACGTTGTTAAACGGTCGCTATAAATTTGATCGGTGCAAGGTATGCTACCGCCTTTAAAATCGCCGTCATGAATAACAAAAGACAATTCTGTGTGCGCGTTTAAGTCTTCCAACAAGTTTTGTTGCTCAACCAGTTTTTCATCGGAGTAAGGAAAGTCACCGATTAAGCCAATTGAAAACGCTGATTGAGTATCGGCTTGTAAATTAATGGATGAGCAAGCACTAAAGACGACGGCTGATAACACTAGCAATAACTTGATTTTGTTGTTCATTTATGACTCCATTAGGAAAAATTGGAGCGCATACCGTAACTGCTAAATATTTCAACAACGTGTCAATTGCTTAGTTTCCTGTCGTGTTAGCAACAAAATACGGAGCCTCAATTGGCGGTATTAGCAAATGCTGCTAAACTGCTCGCCACCACAAATGAAACGATACCTATGCCGACTATCAGTTTTGACACGTTAACAGTCATCGAAAAGCTCACAGAGGCAGAGACGCAGTTAGCCACTAAAGACGATTTATTCAAAATCGAGCGCCGCATCGATGCATTGCACGCCAAAGCTGATAAGTTAGATTCGCGTATCGCAGGCGAGCTAAGCTTGCTTAAATGGAGCCTAAGCTTAGTGGCGGGCGGAATATTAGCTTTAAATTTAGGCGCATTTTTCCCCGTGCTATAAACCTCAAACGACACCAAACACATCGTTAACACCTGTCGCAAACTTGCTCAACGCAAGCCCTCACTCCTCATGTCACAGCAAGAAATCATCAAAACTTTAAGCAAACAACTGCCGCTTTGTCTTAGCCGTGACCGGCATGGCTTGAAACGGCAACTCGACCGTTTGCGTAGCGAGGCGCAAAAAGCTAACGATGTGTCGAGTAAACTCGCTGCGTTAGAACATAAGCTCAATACGTCAATAGCTGTTAGAAATCAGCGCTTGGCCAGTATTCCGCCGTTGAATTTTCCAGATTTACCAGTCACTTATAAAAAAGACGACATTGCCGAGTTGATTAAACAACACCAAGTCGTGGTCGTATGCGGTGAAACGGGTTCAGGTAAAACCACGCAATTGCCAAAAATTTGTTTAAGCTTAGGACGCGGCGCGGCAGGTTTAATTGGTCATACTCAGCCTAGGCGAATTGCAGCGCGCACGGTTGCCGATAGGGTCGCGGAAGAATTAGGCGAAAGCATTGGCAAATCGGTAGGTTATAAAATTCGTTTTAATGATAAAACCCACGAGCAAACCTTGGTTAAATTAATGACCGATGGTATTTTGCTGGCTGAATCGCAAAACGACCCATATTTAACGCAGTACGACACAATTATCATCGACGAAGCGCACGAACGCAGCTTAAACATCGATTTTTTGCTGGGTTATATGAAATGGCTGCTGCCTAAACGCCCGGATTTAAAACTAATTATCACCTCGGCGACGATAGATACTGCGCGCTTTTCTGAGCATTTTAATAACGCACCGATTATTGAAGTCTCTGGCCGCACTTATCCAGTCGATATTCGCTACCGCCCGATTGAACAAAGTGAAAACGATGATGAAGACGATGAAACCAGCGATTTACTGCAACACGCGATTTTAGATGCCGTTGATGAGTTATATCGTGATTTACGCGGCGATATTTTAATTTTCTTAAGCGGCGAACGGGAAATTCGCGAAACCACCGAATCCTTGCGCAAGCACCACCCTACGCTATATGACGTATTGCCGTTATACGCCAAGCTTAGCGTCGCCGAGCAAGAACGCGTGTTTAATCCTAAAGGCGGTAAATTACGCATCGTATTAGCCACTAACGTCGCCGAAACATCACTCACCGTACCCGGCATTCGCGGTGTGATTGACACCGGTCATGCGCGCATTAGCCGCTACAGCCCTAAAAGCAAAATACAACGACTACCGATAGAACGCATCTCGCAATCCAGCGCCAACCAACGCGCTGGTCGTTGTGGTCGGGTCGCGGAAGGGATATGTATACGCTTGTATTCCCGCGAAGATTTTAATGCAAGACCGGCATTTACCGAGCCGGAAATCATGCGCACCAATTTATCTGCTGTTATTCTGCAAATGACCGCGCTAAATCTAGGTGACATTGAAGCGTTTCCATTTTTAGAACCACCCGATGAGAAAATGATTCGGGATGGTAAAACCATGTTGCAAGAAGTTAATGCGCTGGATAAAGCGGGTAAGCTCACCGACATAGGCAAACAACTGGCTAAGTTTCCTATCGACCCCAAGTTAGCGCGTATGTTACTCGCTGCGGATAAGCTGAACTGTCTTAACGAAATTAGCATTATAGTTGCAGCACTAAGCATTCAAGACCCTAGAGAAAAACCCGCCGATAAAATGGCGCAAGCCGAAGCTAAACACGCGCAATACCGTCATCCTGAATCCGATTTCGTAAGCTTGCTAAACCTTTGGCAAGCCTATGAAGAGCAAAAAAAGCATTTATCCAACAGTAAACTAAGAAAATACTGCCAAGATAACTTTTTATCGTATATCCGAATGCGCGAATGGTTTGATAATCATGCGCAAATCCTGCAAATCATTAAGGGCGAGTTAAAGCTAAAACTGAGCGAACAACAAGCCAGCTACGAGCAACTGCATTGCGCGATTCTACCTGGCTTATTATCGAATATCGGCTTTAGACACGAGCAATACGAATACTTAGGCGGACGCGGGTTAAAATTCTTCATTTTCCCAGGCTCAGGCGTACATAAGCTAAAACCGAAATGGATAGTTGCGGCCGAACAAGTCGAAACCAGTAAAGTCTATGCCCGAACCGTGGCGCGCATAGAACCCGAATGGATAGAGCAATGCGCCGAGCATTTAGTCAAACATAACTATTACGACCCGCATTGGGAGAAAAAAGCCGGCCGCTCTGCCGTCTATCAACGCACTATACTCTACGGCTTAACCTTACAAGCCGGACGCAAAATCCCTTATGAGCATGTAGACGCTAAAGGCGCGCGTGAGATGTTTATTCAATCGGCGTTAGTCGAACATGAATATCACACCAATGCGCCGTTTTTTACCGCTAACCAAAAATTACTCGAAGAAGTCGGCATGATTCAGCATAAAGGCCGACGCGTGGATTTAGTTGAAGATGAGCTTTGGCTGTTTTCATTTTATGACAGCAAATTGCCGCCTGAAGTGACTAATGGTGCTGCTTTAGATAGCTGGCGTAAACTTGCGGAAAAACAAAACCCCAAAATATTATTTTTAACCCGCGAAGATTTAACGCGCGAACAAGAGCATGTTGTCAACGAATGGGCGTATCCCGATAGCAAAAAAATTGGTCAATTAAGCATTGCCTTACAGTATCGCTTTGAGCCGGGACATGATGAAGACGGCGTTACTGCCGTGATTCCTGTGCATTTACTGAATCAAATCACACGCACGCCGTTTGATTGGTTAGTGCCCGGCATGTTAGAAGAAAAATGCGTTGCGATGATTAAAACCTTACCAAAAAATCTGCGTAAACACTTCGTACCTGTGCCTGAAACAGTGAAACGCTGTTTAGAAATAGAGCCAGATTTTAAAGGCAGTATCGAAGAATGGCTAGGTACGCGGCTACGCAAGCTGACCGGGGAGGCGATACCGCTAAACGCCTGGGTCATGGACAGTCTAACGCCGCATTTACAAATGAATTATCGTATCGTCGATGAACACGGTAAGTTATTAGACTATGGTCGTGATTTACGCAGGCTGCAACAGCAATACACCGTGCAAGCGGTAGACAGCTTCGAGCAACACGCTGCAGATGAATTAAATTACAGCGGTTGCATACAATGGGCTTTCGATGACTTACCCGAAAGCCATACCTTTATCCAACGAGGACAAACGTTTACAGGTTTCCCTGCGCTAGTCGATGAAGGCGATGCTGTAGGGGTACGCTTATTTGACACCCGCGCTAAAGCCGAGCAAGAACATACTCCCGGCCTGCTGAGATTATTGCAATTACGCTTGCGTAAAGAATGTACTTATATTCAAAAAAACAACTTAAGCTCCGCCAGTGCCGAACTCAACTACAGCCGATTGCCTCAGCATCCAATGTTACCTAAGGCTCAAGCGTCTTCTTACAAAGATGACCTATTAACGCTCATCTTACATGCCGTATTTATTGGCGGTAAAACCATACGCACCGAACACGCGTTTGAGCAAAGCGTAAAAGACAATAAACCGCGTTTACAAACCCTAGCCAATGAAGCGTCGACCATTGCGTTAGACATTATGAGTGCGTATCAAACACTGCAAAAAGACTTACAACGTTTTAATCCAAAAGACCCGCTCGCTAACGACATCCGCGAACAACTGAATTTATTGATTTACAATGGTTTTATCAAGGTAACACCGTATGACTCATTCAAGGCGATTCCACGGTATTTAAAAGCCATGCAATACCGGCTAGACAAGCTCGACAACAGCTCACAAAAAGCCCAAGAAATCGCGCGCTACGCCATACGCTTCTGGAAAGACATAGAAAAACAAGCTAAAAAGCATAACGTCATACCCGAACAAGACCCGTTTCGCTGGATGCTAGAAGAACTACGTGTGTCGTTATACGCCCAACAATTAAAAACCGCTTATCCAGTATCGGCTAAGCGGTTGGATAAGGCGTGGGATGACAGAGGCACGCGCTGAGCAAATCACTATCACTCTAATGGGCTGAGGATTTAACGATTGCATGAGTTTTTTATCGGCCTTATCATTACCCCATCATGGCTATAGAATGATAATGACCTTATGGTTTTTGATTGGAACGAAGAAAAAAACCAACAACTGCTGGTCGAACGAGGGATAAGTTTTGAAATGGCCGTCGCCAAAATCGCCCAAGGTGAAATCTTAGATGTTTACCGCCATCCCAATCCGGCCAAATACCCGAACCAATTGATTTTTACCATTGAACTTAACGACTATGTTTACTGTGTGCCCTTTGTCCAACAAGGCGATAGTTTTTTCCTGAAAACCATGTTCCCCAGCCGAAAGGCCACCAAAGCCTACCGAGGTGATCGATGATGCTTGACAACGAAGAACAAACCCTATCCGACAGTTTTGAGGCTGGCGAGTGGCAGACAGTAGCACTAAACGAAACCGAAAAAAACGTTTTCATTCAAGCCGCTCAACACACTCTGCAAAAACAAGCCAAGCAACAAATCAGCATTAAACTGAACGCAGCCGACATCGGCATCATTAAAGCCAAAGCCCAGGCCACAGGCATCCCGTACCAAAACATCATCGGCGCGTTGGTGCATAACTATGCTATCGGCAAAATCAAACTGGAAATCTGACGGTGGTCAGTTAGGAAAGAGCATAAAATCAATGCTCGTCAAGCAGGTAAGTTAAAACGTTTAAATTGGTAGAGTGGACGCCAAATTTAATGCATAACTTATTGAATTTATATAACAACACTGAAACATAGCTTTCCATCAACGTCAATATCCTTAATTTCTTGTTAATTTATTCCCCATCCGTTATCGAGAGCTAGTATCGGCTAAGCGGCTGAATGAGGCATGGGACGAAAGAGGTTAAGGGTTGAAACCATGCATAAGCAGTTAAACAACTAACCAAGCTTATGCTTTAACCAGGCAACACCCGCTTGTATATCAACAAATACTGGCAAGTTATATCGGCTAGCAACCATATCGACATTACCCTTTTTCCAATAATCTGGCGGACACACGATAATCACTTTACCCGAATGTGCTTGTAAGCCAAGTTCTAGCAAAGAAATAGCCGAATTACTTCCGGCAACAAAATTTAACAGCATAAAATCTGCTAATTCCATAGCCGCTAGCTCCCATTCCGTTTGATGCTTAAAATTAACATCACTAATCGACTCAACCCAAGAAGCATCCCAATCAGTTCTCCTTGGGTCTAACAACGTAATATCAACATGTTGTAATAATAACGAGACAGTATCTTGCCAATTAATACTATGGCTGCCTTCAATACTTCCTGCCAAAAATACCGACCTGCCTTGCAGATTCATAAGCGAGTCGGGCGCTTTAATTAATTTGACCATAGCCTTACACTCATAAATTGATAATACTCATATTATGTGTTTTTAATGACCTCAAAATAAGCCGCCTTACCTACAAACAAAATCTGCAAGATGTATCTATGGCGGCTTGCTAACGCGAAACCGCCATACTGCTCTATTCTGTGTGCAAACACAACCAGAATCGCACTCAAAATTCGATGTTTTAACGTTTAATTTGGTCTAGTTTAGTACTAGTTTCTTTGAAAATTTCCGCAGTGCGCTCAAGCATTTGTGTTGTTGCGCTAAAAGACTTTGATGCTTGAGAAAACTTATCACTTGGTTCTTTTGCTTTGTTATCTATAGGCTCATCATCTAATTCATCTTCAAAATCAACGTTTTTAAGTGACAGTCCGTCAGTTGCTAAGCTATAGCGCCATTGCAAAAAGGATTCGCGCGTGAATAAATAAGGGTCTAATGCCGCTTCGTCGATGAATTTAAGTGAGCCTTCGGCGTTGGCGCGAGTATTCAGCAACGACAACAATTGTACAGGCGCGCCTACATAACTGCTTGGATTGGCTGCGGTATCGAAGACAGCACCTGGAATACCTCTTGCCGTGATAGGGCCTAAAAACGGTAACACTAAATAAGGGCCGGTGGGCAAACCCCAAACAGCTAAGGTTTGGTCAAAATCTTCGTCGTTTTGCTCTAGGCCTACTCTTTTCGCGACATCGACGATACCTAAAAGTCCTAACGAAGAGTTAATCGCGAGTCGGCCTGTGTCTTTAGCGCTTTGCTCAAATTTGCCTTGAAGCACATCGTTAAACACAACGTTTACATTTTTTAAGTTGTTGTAAAAGTTAAACACCCCAGTCTGCATAAATTGGGGCGTAATCTTTCGATACACATTAGCGATAGGCTCGGCAATGTAGTTATCAACATGATCGTTAAACGTATAAATTTTTCTATTAATGTGTTCGTAAGGGTCAGATTTATTTTTCTCGCCTTGTTGATGCACGGTGCCTGTGCTTGCGCAGCCAGTCAACATGAACAACACGCCAGCCATTGCTTTAAGCGTATGACTGGCTGATTTGAAGTGTGCCATAACAACCTACAACTTAGAGTAATTATCAATTTTTTCGTTAATCTTAGCTATTAAAGCATCAAAGCCTTGTTGTTGTAAAATGTTGCTATACTCGGTTTGTTTTAAGGCTAAATCACTGACCCCGTTGGCGATGACATTGATTATTCGCCAGCTATCGCCTTTTTCTTTTAGCATATAGTCAAACTTAACATCTTTTTCATCGGGTATCTTAAAGCGAGCATGGATAACCACACCACCTCTTGCCGTTTGCTCTTCCGAATCAAAGACAAAGGCCTCTCCCGCATACTCTTTAAAATTATGCGCATAAGAGGCCACGCTGAATTTGCTAAAAGTATCTATTAAGGTTTGCTGTTGTGTTTCGGTAAGTTTTTCCCATTCTTTGCCAACGACAATACGCACGATTTTGTTTAAATCATGGCTTTTCGTTACGGCCTCATAAAGCTTTTGATAACGCCCAGTATAGCCTAGGCTCTTGCCTTGCTTCATAACATCGATTAACTCAGTTTGAAAGGTCTCGACGACTTGCTTAGCTGTACTGGCTTCTGCTGAGTAAGCAGCGCCTGTGCTGAGCAACCCTAAGACTAAACATAAGGTTTTTAACAATGACAACCGCATGATTTTTCACGCCTCCTAGGTAGTATATAAGCTGGTTGAACGTATGAGTTTTTCACAGAAATTAATCGGCGGCTTCTACTCGAATGGGGATGCCAGCCAGCGTAGGCTTGGCTGTTTCCTGCGCTTTAGGCGTAGGCTCAGGCACCATAGCTCCTGTGGTTTTAGGTCCAAACAAAGACACCAGCATTCCTTTTAATGGGTTTTTAAGCATATCTTCAACCGCTGTCGCTTCATAACCACAATGGGCCATGCAGTTGGCACATTTAGGATTTTGGTGATTGCCGTACTTATGCCAAGGCGTGGTATCAATCAGCTCTTTAAACGTGGCGGCATTGCCTTCATCGGCGAGCAAGTAACAGGGTTTTTGCCAGCCAAATACGTTACGCGTTGGATTACCCCAAGGGGTACATTCGTAGACTTGATTGCCTGCTAAAAAGTCCAGATATAAGCTGGAGTGGTTCAGTTTCCACTGCTTGGTTTTGCCGATTTTAAAAATACCCCGGAATAGTTCTTTGACATCACGGCTTTTTATAAACACATCTTGTTGCGGCGCGCGCTCATAACTAAAGCCTGGTGCGATAGTAACGCCTTCTACGCCAAGCTCCATCGCGTAATCTAAAAACTCAGCGACTTCTTCAGCATTTTCGCCTTGGAATAAGGTGCAATTAATGGTGACCCTAAAGCCTTTGCCTAAGGCGAGTTTAATCGCTTCGACGGCGCGTTCAAAAACACCTTCTTGGCAAACTGAAGCATCGTGGCGATCTTGCAAGCCATCTAAGTGAACCGAAAATGTTAAATATGGCGATGGCTTATAATCATCAATACGCTTTTTTAACAATAACGCATTCGTACATAAATAGACGTATTTTTTTCTAGCAATAATGCCTTCGACAATTCTTGGCATGTCTTTATGGATTAAGGGTTCGCCGCCTGGAATCGAAACCATAGGCGCGCCGCATTCATCGACCGCTTGCATACATTCTTCATAAGACAGACGTTTATCGAGAATTTCATCAGGATAATCGATTTTACCGCACCCGGCGCAAGCCAAGTTACAGCGAAACAAAGGCTCTAGCATTAAAACCAAAGGATATTTTTTCACACCTTTGATTTTTTGTTTCATTAAATAGCTAGCGACGGTTAACTGTTGACGTAAAGGTACACCCATTGCAAGTCTCCTGAAAGCGTTAAGGTACAAGCCTTAACAAACTAAGTAAAAAGGTAAGCTGTAGCGATAAAACAACAAGCATAAAACTGTTTTTTAAGGTGGGTAACAGTGGTTTATTTTAAAAGAACTTTAAAATAGCTATGCAAGGTTTTATATAATACAAATGCTTAGATGGTCGGCATTAGAATACTATCTTTTCGGTAACGACTCCAGAGTTTTACATACAGCGTTTGCATTCTAGCGTCTCGTTGTAAAAAAGTTATAATTGGTAAAATTACAACATATTAATTCAATTCAAGTTTTTAAAATGCGTGATTATGGCGCTAACACCTTAAAATTTCAGTATTCGCGATAAAACAACATTGCTTTGCAAATTACCAACAAACAGTCTATTATTTCTACAACCATAATGTTAACGGATAGCTTCTCCTGTCATGAGCGCAGCACCTATTTCGCAACCGGATTTATTAATGCAATTATCGGACGATGATTTTCAAGCCGCTTTATTAGCGGGTGTGTCACGCACGTTTGCATTAACCATTCCCCAGCTTCCTGTAGGCTTGTTTAGTGCGGTAGCCAATGCTTATTTGTTATGCCGCATCGTTGACACCATAGAAGATGAAGTGTCTTTGTCACCTAGGCAAAAACACTATTTCTGTGAAGAATTCATTGAGGTTGTCAGAACCGGTGATAATTCAGAAGCCTTTGCGGTAGAGTTAGCGCCGTTATTGTCTGAGCAAACCATTGCGGCTGAGCATACGTTAATTCATGTATTGCCTAGAGTGATTCAAATCACTCATAGTTTTGCCCCCGCACAGATTGATGCATTAGCCAGTTGCGTAGCAACGATGGCGGCGGGAATGCCGTTATTCCAAGATTTAAATTTGCGAGGTGGTTTAGCAACAGTCGCTGATTTGGATAAGTATTGCTATTACGTCGCAGGTTGCGTAGGCGAAATGTTGACGAAATTATTTTGTCATTACTCGCCTGAGATTGCTAAGCATGAGCAAGAATTAATGCGCTTAGCAGTGTCTTTTGGTCAAGGCTTGCAAATGACCAATATCTTAAAAGACATTTGGGATGATGCTAAGCGTGGCGTGTGCTGGCTGCCGCAAGAAATTTTTTCTGAATTAGGTTATGACTTAGCGACATTAACACCTGAAACTGATTCAGCGTTGTTTAGAACCGGCTTAACCCGTTTGATTGCGATAGCTCAAGGCCATTTAGCTAATGCATTAGCGTACACAGAGTTATTGCCTAGCCATGAAGTCGGTATGCGCCAGTTTTGTTTATGGGCGTTAGGCATGGCCGTACTAACGCTTAAAAAAATCAGGCAAAATTTACATTTTAATCGTTCCGAGCAAGTAAAAATTTCCCGCACCAGTGTGAAAGCAACCATAGTTACCAGTCGGTTACTAGGTCGTCATAACGGTGCATTAACTTTTGTTTTTAACGTTGCGAGTCGAGGCTTAACCACGCCAGACTGGCATTATTCTACTTTTTTATCTTCGGCAGACCGCTTTACTAGCAACTGTGATGGTTTATCTTCTGCTAAATCCACCCTGGCTAGTAGCGCCTGTATACACGATGTTGTGCATACAGAAGGTACACAGTCACCCGCAGCCGACTCAAACCTTTAAGGATACGCCATGTTTACCGATGCTAATAACTTAAATCATAGTAGTCATTTATCGAGCTCTTCTGCGGCTATCGTCAGCCACGCGCTGGATTTAAATAGAGCCATAGAAGAAGCGCACAACAAATTATTAAGCTTGCAACATGAATCCGGCTATTGGGTATTTGAATTAGAAGCCGATTGCACGATTCCAGCCGAATACATCATGATGATGCATTACATTGGTGATATTAACGAGGAATTGCAGGTTAAAATCGCGCGTTATTTGCGTTCACGCCAATCTGAAGACGGTAGTTTTCCGTTATTTACCGGCGGCATAGGTGACATTAGCTGTAGCGTGAAAGTCTATTACGCATTAAAAATGTGTGGTGATGATATTAACGCCCCGCACATGGTTAAGTTACGTCAGTATATTTTAAGTCAAGGCGGCGCTGCTAAAGCCAATGTGTTTACGCGGATTGCATTAGCAACATTTGAGCAGTTACCGTGGCGTGGCGTACCGTATATTCCGGTTGAAATTATGTTGTTGCCTAAATGGTTTCCATTTCATTTAGACAAAGTGTCGTATTGGTCAAGAACGGTGATGGTGCCGTTGTTTATTTTGTGTACGTTACAAACTAAGGCTAAAAATCCACATAAGATTGATATTTTAGAATTATTTGTTACCCATCCTGAGCAAGAGCGTCACTATTTCCCAGAGCGCACGTTGTTAAACAAAGTCTTTTTGGGTTTGGATAAATTAGGACGGCTTACACAACCGCTAATCCCTAAGTTTGTACGTGAGCTAGCGATAGAAAAAGCTAAAGACTGGTTTATCGAGCGCTTAAATGGCGAAGATGGCTTAGGTGCTATTTTTCCAGCGATGGTGAATGCTTATGAGGCGTTGTTGTTATTAGGCTACCCAGAAGACCATGACTTGGTTGTAACTGCGCGTAAAGCGATTGATAATTTGTTAGTCATTAACGAGCATGATGCTTATTGCCAGCCTTGCGTATCGCCAATTTGGGACACGGGTTTAACGGCACTTGCTTTACAAGAAGTCGGTGGCAATAAAAATAAGCCTAATCTGGATAAAGCATACACTTGGCTTAAAAGCAAACAGTTGAAAGATGAGCCAGGTGACTGGCAAGTTCGCCGTCCCGATTTAAAAGGTGGTGGCTGGGCCTTTCAATACAACAACCCGCATTATCCCGATGTAGACGATACAGCGGTTGTAGCCTTTGCTTTTGCTAACGCTGAACAAGCAGAGTTAGAAGAGCCATTAATACGTGCGGCAGATTGGACTTTAGGTATGCGTTCTAAAAACGGCGGCTATGGTGCGTTTGATGTAGATAACACATACTACTATTTAAATGAGATTCCTTTTGCTGATCATGGCGCGTTGCTTGACCCGCCGACGGCTGATGTCAGTGCGCGTTGTTTAATGCTGTTAGCTAAAGTTGCCGATAAAAACCCGGCTTATCATGCAGGCTTAAGGAGTACCATTGACTATTTGCGCAGTGAACAAGAAGCGGATGGCTCTTGGTTTGGCCGTTGGGGTACAAACTATATCTATGGCACTTGGTCGGTATTATTGGGTTTAGAGCAAACAAATTTGTCTAAATCTGACCCTATGTATACCCGCGCGGCGGCATGGTTAAAAAGTGTACAACGCGCTGATGGTGGTTGGGGTGAGGATAATTTTAGCTATCATGATAGTCACTATCGTGGCGCTTACCGCTTTAGTACCGCGTTCCAAACGGCCTGGGCAATCTTAGGATTGATAGCTGCCGGTGAAGTGCATAGCCCAGAAGTCAAGGCAGGCATTGAGTTTTTATTAAAAGCTCAGCAAGCCGATGGAGTTTGGAATGATAAATGTTTCACTGCACCCGGTTTCCCGCGCGTGTTTTACTTGAAATATCACGGTTATGATAAGTTTTTCCCATTATGGGCATTGGCTAGATACCGTAACGAGCTAAGCAAAAAGTGATTACTGGAATTGTCGTCGCACTACCTGAGGAAGCAACCACGTTAACCTCGAAACGCATAGAAAAAAGACATTGCGTATTTATTCGAGATAAAGTGTTAATCGCTTACTCCGGGGCTGGAGCTGATAATGCTAAAATTGCTGCCGATTTATTAATCAATAAAGGCGCAAACCGGCTAATCAGTTGGGGATGTGCGGCGGCGTTAAGCGACTCACTAAAGCCAGGGGATTTAGTGTTAGCCGATAGCTTAATCGATGTTGACGATAATGAGCTAACGCTAAGCTCCGCCTGGTATGATTTTGCCAAATCAGTAATAGGTTCGGTATTGCCGGTACATAGCGGCGCATTAACCGAGAGCGTTAATATTATTTCCTCTAGCCGCGAAAAACAGCATTTAAATACGATTACTAACGCGATAGCCTTAGACATGGAAAGCATAGCAGTAGCGAAAGTGGCTAAGCAAAAATCGCTGCCGTTTATATCTGTGCGAGCTATCGTTGATCCTGCCAATATGAATTTGCCGCAGGCTATTCGTTATGCGGCTACCGATGCAGGTGATATTATCTTATCGCGTTTATTGTTGTTTATCGCGTTACACCCTACAGAACTACCCGGCTTAATTCGTCTAGCGCGTTATTTTAATGCCGCGAAAAAAACTTTGGTCCGCGTCGCTAGCAAGCTAGACCAAATAACTGACTTTAATAAACCGCTCGTTTAAGTTTAAGAATAAACCATCACGTCTTGAGTATTACAATGACTTTTAGCATTGCCGAACTGTTTGCTCAGCATAGCACCGATAAATTCGAGTTGCATGAGCAGTATTTAAATAACCAAATGGTTAGAGTATTAAAAACGATTGGCTATGACCGACATTACCAATCGGCGCGTGGTCAATACTTATATGACCAAAATGGTGTTGAGTACTTAGATTTATTAAGCGGTTTTGGCGTGTTTGCGATAGGACGTAACCACCCTACTGTCGTCGCCGCACTGACCGAAACCTTAAATTTAGAGCTGCCTAATTTAGTTCAGTTAGATGTGTCATTACTGAGCGGCTTATTAGCTAAAGAGCTATTAAAAACCACGCCTGATAACTTAACTAAGATGTTTTTTTGTAATTCAGGCACGGAAGCGGTAGAAGCGGCGATTAAATTCGCCCGCTATACCACTAAGCGCGAGAAAATTTTGTATTGCGAACATGCGTATCACGGCTTGACGATGGGCGCATTATCATTAAACGGCGAGCATGTGTTCCGTGAAGGCTTTGGGCCTTTATTACCTAGTTGTAGCGCTGTGCCGTTTAACGATTTAGCAGCACTTGAAAATGCGCTCAGCGCACGCGATATTGCTGCGTTTATCGTCGAGCCGATTCAAGGTAAAGGTGTGAATCTTCCCTCAGATGATTATCTACCCGAAGTACAGCGGCTGTGTAAACAATACGGTACGTTATTTGTCGCCGATGAAGTACAAACCGGTTTAGGTCGCACAGGTAGGTTTTGGGCGGTTGAGCATTGGAATGTGCAACCCGATATGATTTGCATGGCTAAGGCCTTATCAGGTGGTTTTGTGCCGGTTGGTGGTGTGGCGATGACAGATAAAATCATGGATACCGTTTATAACCGCATGGATAGAGCGGTGGTACATGGCTCAACGTTCTCGAAAAATAACATGGCGATGGCGGCTGGATTAGCCACGCTGCATGTACTGCATGAAGAAATGTTAGTTGAAAACAGCGCTACGTTGGGCAATCAAATTATTGCCGAACTTAATGCGCTAGTTCCACACTACGAATTTTTAAAAGAGGCGCGTGGTAAAGGCATGATGATTGCCATTGAATTCCATGCCCCTAAGAGCCTGACATTAAAAGCAGCTTGGTCTATGTTGGAGGCGGCTAATAAGGGGTTGTTCTGTCAAATGATTACCATACCGTTATTTAAAGAGCATCATATTTTGACACAAGTAGCCGGTCATGGCATGAATGTAGTCAAGCTATTACCGCCTTTGAATTTAACCGATAAAGACCGGCAACATATCGTAACGTCTTTTGATAAAGCGATTGCCGATACGCATAAAGTACCCGGTTCTATTTGGGATTTAGGCAAAAATCTAGCCGGTCATGCGCTTAAAAGTAAAACAGGAGGCTAAATGCGTTGGATAGTTATTTTAAGCATACTCATGCTGAGCTTTTCTGAATGCTATGCACATGCAGTGGTCACTAAGCATTCGCTAAGCATAGAAAAAATTGCCCCAAACCAAGCCAGTATCGTTAGTTTAAATTTTAATTCCAAGATTGAACTGGGTTTGTCACAAGTGTTTTTAGTGAGTAAAGGCGATAAATTAGAATTATTAAAAATCGACAACGGCGCTCAACAAGGTCAAATTCAGATTTCAGTACCGCCGTTAATTCCAGGCGATTACGCGTTAAAACTTAAAGTCTTTGCCCAAGACGGACACTTGACCGAAGATGTTATTCACTTCACTGTCACCCCTTAATTATGGCTGGTATTGCTGATTTTCTTGACTCTTTAATCGGTGGCTTTGCGCTGATTTGCTTTGCCTTTGCGATAGGCAGTTTATTTTGGGGACTGTTTGTACTTAGACCTTGGCAAGCGCAAACAGGTTACTCGGAAAGCCTGCTACAGCCGACAATTAAGCTGGCATATTGGGGTGCGTTTGCACTAGCAGGTGCACAAATTTTTAAAATCGTGTTAAAAGTTTGGCTAATGGCTGCCGTATTAGAGCATTCGCCATTCCCTGCGTTTGCTGAAACGACTCAATTTATCGGTGGCAGCATTCGCGCGTTATTAACACTAGGCTTGGCAGCTTATCTGTATCGGGTATTGCCGCAACACGCGTTTTCTAAAGAACATTGGATACTCGCAGGCGTTGTTGCAGCGCCCACAATTATCGCAGGCGCATGGTTAGTACACGCGGCGGGGCGGTTTGATAATCCCTATTTATTGATGTTTATGACGGTCGTGCATCAATTAGGCGCAGCGGCCTGGATAGGCGGAGTTTTTCATCTCGTGCATGTTTGGCTGTTAACTCAGCGTAAGCAAATTACCAGCGAATTGTGGCCATTGTTATTAAAACGTTTTTCTCAATTTGGCATGGTGTCGGTAGCGGTTATTTTAGCTTCTGGCTTACCTATGGCATTTACCTATATTGATAGCTTAAACGGTTTTATCGGTACGGGTTATGGTAATTTGCTGATGGTAAAGATAATTTTACTGGGCTTAGCGTTAGGCTTGGCCTGGTTAAACAAAACCACGGTCACTAGTTACTTTAATACGCTTAATAACCATGCGTTAATACGTCGTTTGCCTTATTACATTGAGGCCGAATCATTTGTTTTAATAACCTTACTGTTTACCGCCGCAAGTTTGGCCTCGCAACCGCCGGCGATTGACATTCCTAATTTAACTGCGTCGTGGCAAGAAGTGCTGAATATGTTTGAGCCGCGTATGCCGCGAACCGAGTCACCGAGTCATCAAGCATTATTAGCCGGTGAAGCAGGTCGTGTTGCGATTATCGGCCAAATACCCTCGCCCGCTGCGACAGAATGGTCAGATTATAACCATAATATTTCCGGTATTTTCTTAACGACGATGAGCTTTTTTGCGATGTTGTCGTATTTAAGAAAATTACCTAGCTTAGCTGGGCAATATGAAAAAGTATTAGAGCATTTAACACGTTATTGGCCAGTCGGTTTTGTTTTATTGGGCATTTTCTTATTTTTCCGTAGCGATGCTGAAACTTGGCCTTTAGGCCCTATCGGTTTTTGGGAAAGTACGTTTAATAATGGCGAGGTTTTACAACATCGCATCGCTACGTTATTGGTGTTTATGTTAGGCGTTTTAGAATTAAGAGCGCGTATGCCGAATAACGAAAACCCAAACTTGCCTTATGTGTTTCCTGTGTTATCAGCGTTTGGCGGTTTGATGCTATTAACCCATTCCCATGTTGGCTTTCAAGCAAAAAGTGCGTTTTTAATCCAAGTTGGTCATACCTTAATGGGCGTGTTTGCGCTCACCTTAGCGTGTGGACGTTGGTTGGAATTAAAGCTGGATAAACCTGGGAAGGACATCGCTGGGTTTGTTTCGGTAGCCGCGTTATTTCAGATAGGAATTATTCTGATGTTCTACCGTGAACCTTTGTATTGATTATGAATACGACTTTAAACTACCCGTTGCTTAGCGACATCAACTCCCCGGCAGATGTTAGAAAACTGCCGAAAGAACTGTTAAAACCGTTGTGCAAAGAATTACGCGAATTTTTAACACAGTCGGTTAGTATTTCAGGCGGCCACTTTTCGGCTGGCTTAGGTACGGTAGAACTCACTGTGGCGTTGCATTATGTGTTTGATACTCCTAACGACCAATTAGTCTGGGATGTGGGACATCAAGCCTATCCGCATAAAATCCTAACAGGCCGCAAAGACCGCATGACGACGATTCGTAGTCTAGGTGGCGTGTGTGCGTTTCCTAGCCGCTCAGAAAGCGAATATGATGCGTTTGGCGTAGGCCATTCGAGCACATCGATTAGCGCGGCATTAGGTATGGCCATTGCCGCACGTTTACGCGGCGATAACAAACAAATGGTCGCGATTATAGGCGATGGCAGTATTACCGGCGGCATGGCGTTTGAAGCAATGAATCATGCCGGTTCACTCGATGCCGATTTGTTGGTGGTTTTAAACGACAACGATATGTCTATCTCGCCGAATGTCGGCGCGATGAATAATTATTTATCGAAAGTATTGAGTAGCCGCTTGTATTCATCGGTGCGCGAAGAAAGTAAAAAAGTCTTAAGCAAAATGCCAACGATGTGGGAGTTAGCACGCCGTACTGAAGAGCATATTAAAGGTATGGTCATTCCCGGCACATTGTTTGAAGAACTTGGTTTTAACTATATTGGCCCTATCGATGGCCATGATGTAGACGTACTAGTGTCTACGCTAGAAAATTTAAAACACATCAACGGCCCACGTTTTTTACATATCGTCACGAAAAAAGGCAAAGGCTACGCGCCCGCAGAAAAAGACCCACTAGCCTATCATGGCGTGCCTGCGTTTGATCCTAGTAAAGAATGTTTACCAAAAACAGCAGCATCACCGCATCCGACCTATACCGAGGTATTCGGTCACTGGTTATGCGATATGGCCGAGCAAGATAAACGCTTATTGGGTATTACCCCAGCTATGCGTGAAGGTTCGGGCTTAGTAAAGTTTTCAGAACGTTTCCCAGAACGCTATTTCGATGTCGCGATAGCCGAGCAACATGCAGTAACCTTAGCAGCCGGCCAAGCTTGTCAAGGCGCTAAGCCAGTCGTTGCAATTTATTCAACGTTTTTACAACGCGCTTACGACCAATTGATTCATGATGTTGCGCTGCAAAATCTTGATGTGTTGTTTGCGTTAGACCGCGCAGGTTTAGTCGGCCCTGATGGCCCTACTCATGCGGGCAGCTTTGATTTTAGCTATTTAAGCTGTATCCCCAATATGGTGGTAATGGCCCCTGCCGATGAAAATGAATGCCGACAAATGCTAACGACAGGTTACCATTACCAAGGCCCAGCGGCAGTACGGTATCCACGCGGCAAAGGCCCTGGTGTCGCGATTGACCCAGCTTTAGTCGGTGTACCTATAGGCCAAGCGGAAATTCGTCATCATGGCAGCCGTATTGCAATATTAGCCTGGGGCAGCATGGTCACGCCTGCCTTAAACGCTGGCAAGCAATTAAATGCAACCGTAGTAAATATGCGTTTTGTCAAACCGTTTGATGAAGCGCTAGTATTAGAATTAGCCAAAACCCATGATGTGTTGGTAACAATAGAAGAAAACGCTTTGCCAGGCGGTGCGGGCAGTGCCATTGTGCTATTCTTACAAGCCCAACGCATTATGATGCCGGTATTAAACATAGGCTTGCCCGATAGCTTTATCGAACAAGGCACGCGCGAACAACTCTTAGCAATTTGCGGCTTAGATGCCGAGAGTATTTTGCAAAAAATTCAAAACTTCTGTGCTTAACATGCAACGCTTACACGCCAAAATCCGCGATATACCTGATTTCCCTAAGCCGGGCATTATTTTCAAAGACGTCACGCCGCTAGTGAAAGACCCGGCTGCGTTAAGGCTTTCCGTACATCAATTATTACACCCTTTTTTAGGCCGAGACATAACCGCCGTAGCAGGCATGGAAGCGCGCGGTTTTATTTTTGGCTCGTTAGTGGCTTGGGAATTAGGTTTGCCATTCGTACCGTTGCGTAAACCGGGTAAATTGCCTTATGACGTACAAAGCGTATCTTACGATTTAGAGTATGGCTCGGCTATGCTGGAAATCCATATCGATTCATTAGATAGCGACGACCGCGTGTTATTAATCGATGACATATTAGCCACCGGTGGCACGGCAAAAGCAAGCTGTGAGTTAATCGAAAAGCTAGGCGCAAAAGTTGAAGCGATTGCGTTTGTGATTGAATTAGACGCGTTAGGTGGACGCGATAAACTGCATGGTTATGAAGTGCATAGTTTGTTGCATTATTGATAGTACCTGCTTGTTTAGGGTATTGGATTGATTGCACCATGCTGAGACAAACCTTCGTCATTCACCTCCACGTCTTCAAAAATCTCCGCTAGCGACATTGGCACATCGATGCTAGTAAATTGGCAAATTTGCTCACCAATGTAATCATGCAATAACCAGTCATTATCAGCCGTGCGCCGGAAACATTCGACTCGACGTGCGGCAATATCGACAATCACGTATTCTTGCAATGACTTTAAGCTAAGATAAGCAGCAAAAAAGAACTATATTTCGGTATACCAAAAAATATCGCTTGCATTGAGTGTAGGATAATTTGTTAAGGTTACTAAAAGCTCGAGGTAGTCTCCATAGGAATGCCGTACATTGAAATAGAGGTTCCCGGTACTGTTTTCATAGATGAAAAACTCAGAAGCATTGGTGACAGCACTGAGGCTATCTACCGCTAAAAAAAGCCCATAGCGTTCTATGTATGTTTCTAGTCCTTGAAAAATTGCTTTATCAAAGGTCATCCATATTTCATCTGTTCCGGAAACAAAATCAGTAATCGTATTAGGTGAGCGCCACGCTTGTTGAAAGACATCTCGCCCCGCCCCCCCGGTTAATTGGTTTTGTCCCGTTCCTGCTACTAATATGTCAGCCCCAAGCCCACCGTCTAATGTATCATTGCCACCACCTCCTATCAGCGTGTCGTCACCCAAATGCCCCGGCAAAACATTGTCACCAACGTTTCCGATTAACATGTTATCCAGTTGATTACCTATGCCTTTGATTCCCAAACTGCCCTGTGAGAGTTCCAAGTTCTCGACATTGTCCGGCAGCGTGTAATTTATAGCACTAACTACCTGATCGACACCTTCGGAAACTGTTTCAATTACTTGATCACCGACTTCATCTACCTGATACCTATCGTTGCCCAAACCGCCGATTAGCGTGTCTTCTCCTCGTCCACCATCGAGAGTATTATTGCCTTCATTACCTAGCAAAATATTTGGCAATTCATTACCTGCACCCTGAATATCGCCAGCATTACTAACCAAAGTTAAATTTTCAAAGTTGTTTGGTAGTACACAACTGACCGAACTAATCAAAATATCATCCCCCTGCATTGGCCATTCGATGAGCTTGTCACTTGCGCTAAATTGGTAATAGACATCATCACCGGTTCCACCAATTAAAACGTTGCAACCTAAACCGCCGTTTAAAGTATCGTCACCATCGCCCCCAAAAAGCTGATCATTGCCCAAGCCTCCCATAAGGGCATTATTCATCTCATTACCAACGAGAACATTAGCGAGTGAATTGCCGATAGCGCTCATACCGCTTGTACCTACCAATAATGTTAAGTTTTCTACGTTAGCCGGTAATGTATAACTAACGGCACTAAAAACTTGCTCGGTACCTTGGCGGTATTGCTCTACGATTTCATCGTTAGCGTCTATTAGCCAATAACTGTCATCACCGGAGCCGCCCAGCAACGTATCCGTACCGGAACCACCATGCAGTTTGTCGTCGCCACGCTTACCTTGCAAGTAATCGTTACCTGAGCCACCGTGAAAAGTGTCGCTTTGTTGACCACCCTGCAAAGTGTCGTTACCAAATTTACCGTCGATGACGCTGGCACAATTCGATAGGCCTACAAGCAAATCGTTTTCGCTAGCTCCTGAAATGATTTTGGCAACTGTTATCGCAATAGTATCTACATGATTATTTCCCAAAACCTTATCTATGCTGTTAACAGCAAGCTGGGCTAAACCTGAAAAACCCTGTTTAGGCACAAAGCTCAGATTTATCAATGCGGCATTAATGGCGTCCAATGTTCCCTTTAGTGTGACATGCCATGTGTTGTTGCCAGTAACTTTTAAATCCTGCACGCCTCCTAACGTTAAAATACCGTGCTTGGCGGTTAAGCTGACCGATAAAATACGGGCTGAAAGACTGGCTATAGAAATCGCATTAAAATCTTGCTGCGAAAAAATAAGGGGAGTATCCTGAAAAATCGTCGTTTGTGTTTGGCTTAACAAATTCGCAGGCGACAGACCGATGTCACCGCTAAACGTATTACCAAACAAATCAGCATTGTTAAAACTTTTACCTAAGTCGATTGCTCCTAATGGGACAGAACCCGCTGCATCGCCAGCAGTATTAGTTGAGAAATTAACTAGACCGTTAAAGTTTACCGTAGGAAGTGATGATGGCATACCTTGATTATTACCATTGCTGTTGGTAACGGTATCCATTGCAAAGATAGCGCCGCCTAAACCTAAGCCCTGCTTATTGCCACTGCCGCCTATAGTCTGATTATTTTGAAATGACGTATTATTAAAATTAAGCGAGCCACTACGAATAAAAATCGCGCCTCCCATGCCAGCTCCCCCGCCGCCTATGCCGATTTCACTGCTACCATTACCACCGCCGAATCCGCCAATACCCTGGTCGCCATTTATGCCTTCATGATTACTATAAGTACTTATGCCGCCTGCACCGCCGCCGCCGCCGAAACCGCCAAAACCTCCATCACCGCCATTAGCAGTGGTATAATCAAAACCACCCTTGCCACCATTTCCGCCACCGCCGCCAAAACCACCATGTCCTCCATTTCCGCCGTCGCCTCCATGTCCGTTATAATAATCACCACTACCACCGTCACCGCCATGTCCACCGTTTCCGCCACCGTTGCCAAAACCTCCTAAACCGCCATGTCCCCCATCGCCACCATCCTCACCTTCCAGAATTCGCCGCCGGGCCGCTCCGGTGA
>CAWUNX010000006.1:0-27198 GCA_963923905.1 uncultured Methylocucumis sp. | reverse complement strand
GGAGTATCGTCGGCAGCGTCAGATGTGTATAAGAGACAGACGTAAAACTTTTCTCGCCACTGGCTAAAACCTTTAATTGCGCTTGTTGCTTAGGGTTCATTAACGCTAGTTTGTTAAAACTACTTTCAGACGCTATCGCCGCCGTCGCCATGCCAAAGCCTACCGACATTAACGCATCAATATCTTTAGGCACGGTTAATAATTTAATTTTCGGCGCGAGTGCCGCATAACGCGCGGCAAGCATTTGTTGCAATTGCGTACTCAAATAGTCATCGCTACCTGCCCCGGCTATCGTTGCTCCTGCTAGCTGGTCTAATGAAGCAATATCTTTGCCTAATAAAATTTTACGCTGCAATAATTCACCTTTTACGACGCCCACAAGCATTGCCGATAAAGGTGTTTTCGCATTTAACTGTGCGTAATGCCAACTAGACAGCAAATAAACGCCCTGATTTTGTCCGGTTAACATTTGCTCAAAGGTTTTACGCTCGCTAAATGGCTGAAAACTATAATCGCCTTGCCCCGACAAATAGCTATCAAACTCGGTTTTTAACGCGGCAAAATTATCGACACTGGTTTCAGGATTATAAAAATAAACCGTTTTCACGGTACCCGCCATTGATGTATGCATTAATAAACTTAAGCCTAACGCTTGTAGCCAGCAACGGCGCTTTATAGAGGGTTTTAACAGGGGCGGAACTGCGCTAACCCTAAGCGCTGCTATGCCTGTTAAGCCTTTGTTGATGATTGCAAACATAATAAAACCTGACTAATAGCGAAAACTGACTTGTCCAAAAAACGCCCGCGATGCTTGTTGATAATCGCCTGGAATACTGGTAGGCGCAGGGTCGAAGTATTGTTGATCGAATAAATTGTAAATACTAAAACTTAACGCTAGGCCTTTATAAAACGCATTATGGCTTAATAGGCTTAAATCCACTAAGGCATAGCTAGGCACATTCGCCCGGCTATCGCCCGGTGCGCGTGTTGTTTCACTTTTAACTAATAAATGCCCAAACACGCTCCAATGCGGTGTCACGGCCCAATTAACTTGAACATTAGCGCGTTCGCTAGGCACATCAAACACCGCTAAATGGTTTTGATACGGTTGTTGTATCGCAACATTAGCCGAGATAAAACTACCTTGTAGACCGCCGCTAAAATCATAACGACCTTCTAACTCTACGCCTTCAGACACGACACTGCCGCTATTATCATAACGTAACGCCGTAATCGTACCCGGTACTAAGGTTATCAAATCAGAAATATAACTATGATAATAAATAGCCTGCGTAGTTAATCCAGCAACAGGTTTAGCAATAAGACCGGCTTCAAAGGTTTCGACTTGCTCTGGTTTTAAGTTGGGATTACCTGAAACAAACGGGTGAGTTAAATCCAATTCACCAAACGCAGGCGCTCTAAACGCCGTGCCATAAGAAAATTTCACGGAATAGTTTTTAATAAACTCCCAGTTAAACCCTAAACGCGGATTAAACGTGCCACCAAAATCATTGTATTCATCATAGCGCGCGCCCAACGTAACTCTTAACTCCGGCAATGGGTCATAAACGTCTTGCGCATACAAGCCCCAATGTTGACGAGTGCGGTTTTTACCAAACGGTTTTGCGACATCGGTTAATTGATTCGGCCATGCGCCGGCTTGATCGACAATGCCAAATTGCTCTTCGGTTGTGTAAGAAAAACCACTGATAATCGTTTGATTGTCCGACACTTGATAATTAGCCTGTAGCTCGCCGCCGGTACGCTTATCGATTAGCGCATTGCGGTTAAAATACTTAGGCTCCACTTGCGATAAGTTATCGAACGAAAAACTATCATGATAAATACGCGTATCTAGCGTTAACTGCTCGAATAAACGCCATTGACGACTTAATTGCAGAAAATAATCTTCGTAATTCTGCTCCGTTTGATTGCTTAACGCATAGGAAGTCCCGATAAACGCGCCGGTTTGTTTTTTTATATAACGCCCTTCCAGCTTAAAATCCTGATAGCCCAAGCGCCATTCCAAATCATTACGCCCCTCGCTTAAATCACTAACACCCGGTGCTAATGACTCCTGGCCTTGTAGGCTTAACACATCTTCTGGCACCGGTGAGCGAATCCCATCGGTATCGGCATAGTTATAATGCAACACTGCTTCGGCACCATTAGCAAATTTTTGTCCCCATGACGCCCGGTATTGTTGGCTTGCAAAACTACCGCCTCCTGCAGTCGCTTGTACGCCGTTGACGTCACTAGCATCTTCGGTAATCACGTTAATCACCGCTAAAAAGGCATTTGCGCCATACAACGCCGAACCAGTACCACGCACCACTTCAACACGCTTTATTGTCGTCACAGGTAAATCATCATAAACCCATGTGCTACCGGCATTGTTTAAGTTATGATCTAACGGATGACCGTTTAACATAATCAACACTTTATCGGAAAATAACGTTTTCACGCCGCGCACTTCCACTTCACGCACACCTAACATGGTTTGAGTAATACCTAAGCCGGGAATTAATCGCAACACATCTAATAGATTTCTAGCACCGATATGACGAATTTCATCTTGCGTCACGACCGAAGTGGTTGCTACTGATTTATCAATGCGCTCTTCTAACTTAGAAGCAGTCACTACGACCTGACGCTCTGCTGCTAAAAACTTCAGCTCATTTTCTAACTCAGCATCATCAACACTGGTATCTGCATAACTGGATGTCATGCCCAACAACACTGAAAGCAAAACGCATGGATACTTCATAATAGTAACTATAAAGCCTCAGCGACTGTCGCGGTAATCATAAATAACTTACTAAAACCACTAATATCAAACACATCACGTAAGGTTGCGTTCATAGCGCATAAACGTACTGAACCTTGCGCAGGTTCAACTCGCTTTGCCGCTAATAAGAACACCCTAAGCGCAGCACTACTGATATAACTCACATCGCTAAAATCAAAGACTAAATGAGTGTTGCCGCCACTAATCCAAGCCAAACACTGTTGTTCCAAATCTTTAGCACTGGCGGCATCTATACGTCCAGATAGCGAAATAACTAAACTGTTATTCTGCTGCGCCGATGAAATTGTAAGCATAATTGTTCTCTTAATCGTTGAATAATAATCGTAATTCGCAACGTTCGCCGTCATGGCGACTGCGCACTTGATCAGCCAGTCTATGCAACATATAACCGGCCATTTGTGTTACCGCATCATCATCGGTCAACATTGCTTCGTGGCTTGGGGCGTGTGTTGAAATCGGTAACGCCTTGCCTTTGTAGTAAAGGATAACGGTAAAAGTATACTCGTTAAAGATTGTTTCGAGTTCAATTTTATCGTTGTTAGCGGTTGTTACGTCGCACAAACCATGTTCAGTTAAAATTTCAAACGCTTGCCAGGTTGCATATTCTGCTCTATGCACAACTTCATAACGTGCGCCCCAACTTTTACCTTGTAGCTCTAAAAAACGAATCACATCATCAATAGAGCTATGCTGAGCATCAAAGCTTTTACGCCGGCGGGTATGGTTACGAAGTTGGAACACCGCCGATAACACAACCGCGACAAACACGCCTAAGCTGACGCCAGAAAACAGCAAATGTTGAAACGTCTCCGACGATTGTAAATAAGGAGAAGCTTGCAAACGCTCATAGCTGACACCTAAAATTAAACCTATGCCCAACGCTAAAATCTTACGGTTATCCAATAACCTAGATGCAATGACTTGTAGACCTGACAATGAGGTAAACGCCGCTAAAAAAATCAATGCTGAACCCATCACTGGTAATGGCAACAATTGCCAAAACACAATCGCTTTAGGCATAAATGCCATCACCACCATTAGAAGCGCTAAGGCATACGCTAAATAACGGCTGGTACACCCAGTTGAGGCTGCTAAACTCACTGCGCCACCGCTAGACGTTAACGGCAAACCATTTAAAAACGCATTAAAAACGTTGGTTAAACCTTCAGCAAATAAACCTTGTTTAATCAAATTGACATCAGGTCGTTTCCAATCAGCATCATTAAATCTTTGCGCGGCGACTAATGCACCAAAACCGTGTAGCGCCAAAAACAACCCTGTAGCAATAGCAGGTAATATAGATTGCGGCGTAATAGACCAGCCCAACTGCATAGGCTTAGGTAAATAGAACAAAGGCGCATCTTGTAGTAAATGCCACGCATCTTGAGGAATCGCACCAAAATATAAACTGGCTAAAAAACCCACTAACAATCCTAAAAAAGCAGAAAATAAGCGCAAATAGCCTGATGACCAGACATTAAACATTATCATCGTGCCCAAGGTTAACAGGCACAACAAGGCTTGTTCTGTAGCCGTCATTAGGGTCGAATCTATTTCCAAAACTAATTTAATACCAAAAGAACCTAAGCCTAAACCGATTAATAACACGGCTAAACCCGCTACTTGTACGGTAAACACGCTACGCAAGCGTTGAAATAACAGGGCAAAACCGATTTGCGCAATACCGACGATGCCAACCATACCAAACACGGCGCCGACGCCACCATGCGCTTTAGCCAACGCTAAGCCAGCAAATGTTGAAGAAGTCGCTTGTAATGGGCAAAAATAACCTGAGCCAATTTGGTAATAACGCAAAGTCTGTAATACCACGCCTAAACCCGATGCGATTAGCGTCGCTGAGATTAATTGCATGGATTGCTCTGCATTTAAACCTAATTGCCTAGCCAGCAACGGCGAAATAACCAGATAAACGCCTAAAAACGACAATTGCTGTAACGCTAATAGCGCTAAAATTTGTAAAGGCGGCTGTTCATCGGTGCCGTAAACAATATGTTCGGGTTTACGCATAAGCGCTTAATCAAGTACCGGTAAAAAAGTTGAATTATCTTCGTTGGTTGCCCATAAATCGCCGGTTTCTAAATCAAACCACCAACCATGTAACTGTAAGGTTTTGTCGTCTAAACGCTGCTTAATCCACGGATAGGTTTGTAAATTATCCAATGAACCGCGTATGGCTGCGCGCTCAACCAAATGCTGGTGGTTTTTTAAATTTTCAATATCGATTTCTCTGACATCAGTAGTATTAGTGCTATCACAAGGTGAAACTTGATCTAACACATAGCGATAACAGGCCGACATCGCAATATTCACCCATTCACCAATAAAATCACGCGGCACTTTTTGTCCCGATAGCATACTCAATAACGCCTTCACACCACCGCAATGTGCATGGCCTAGGATAACAATATGCTCAACACCTAAATCACGCACCGCATATTCAATTGCCGAACGCGCGCCATCTTGTTTATTGTCTAAATGATAAGGTGGCACTAGATTAGCCACATTTCGTAACACAAACAAATCGCCGGGGCGCGCGTCCATTAATAACGCGGGGTCAACGCGAGAATCGCTACACGCGATTAATAGCACTTTCGGATGTTGACCTTGTTCAACCAGCTGCCTCATGAGTTCTGGATTATGCGCGTAACATCGCTGTTGAAAATTTTTGATGCCGTGGAATAAATGGCTTAACGTAGGATGAATAAACGCTTGCATAGTAGGAATCAGGAAAAATGAACATGAGGCTGAATAATAACTATTCTCAGCCAAAAGGCAATAAACATTGATAAACTAATGAAGTGTTTTGAATAAGTTTGATTAATCAAAATTAATAGGTACGTTAAACCTAATAACGGTTTAGCATTGTTTAACGACCATAACATAAAGAGTCTGCCAAAACTTATATAAGCCACTGTTATCAATTATCAACCATTTAACCACTCAACGGAAACCATCATGGCACAACCAAATATCAATCCATCTCAACCACCATCGAACCGCCCGACCGTTCATTTACCTTATTTCGATTATTTACTCGATGTGCTAAAAGAAGGTAATGAAGATGTTGCAAAAAGCTTTGGTCGCCATGTGCATTGGGGGTATTGGGAACAACCGGCGGATGCCACGCTAGACAGTGATGATTTTGAACGCGCAGCAGAAAACTTAACCGCGCAAGTTTGCCAAGCCGGCACGATTAACCATGAGCTATCTGTATTAGATGTAGGTTGTGGTTTCGGCGGAACTATCGCCCATATCAATGAGCGCTATTTACGCATGAATTTAGCCGGATTAAATTTAGATGAACGTCAGTTAGAACGCGCCAGAGCAACTGTATTACCGCTAGGAGACAATCAAATTGAATTCACCCAAGGCAATGCATGCGCATTACCGTTCCCCGATCAAAGTTTTGATGTGGTATTAGCGGTGGAATGTATTTTCCATTTTCCTGACCGCACACAATTTTTTAAAGAAGCATACCGTGTATTAAAGCCAGGTGGCTACTTAGCGTTATCCGACTTTATCGCCACAAAGCCCTTATTACCTATTACTCGAATAAAACTGCCAGCTTTTGGTTTTTATGGCAAATGTAATTTGCAATTTAGCGCTGAACATTACCAGCAACTCGCCGAGTCATTGTCATTCAGCGTAACCACCGAAAGTAACATCACCAAAAACACATTGCCCACTTACACTTATTTAAGACAGTTAGCTAAAAAACAACGCCTAAGTAATCTCAGTGCGGTCTTGGAAACTTTAGCCGTAGAAATGCTAAGTCGTTTAAATTTATTACATTATTATGTTTACAGCTTTAAAAAAAGCGTATGATTAGCATCTACAACGCGATAGCACCGAGTTATTTACAAAACTTTACTTATGTTAACTGAAATAAGTTGCTTAATCGCCGGTATAATGTATGTTCAACCGTATGTTAGACTCAAACAAGCGAGGATAATATGAATATCAACACAAGCAGCAGCTTAGCATCCTCTGCATTGTACAATGCGTACAGCAAACCTAATCCTAGTCAATTAGCAGAAAACGCTTTTAACAAGCTCGACAGCAAAGGACAAGGATTCATTGAAAAGTCAGATTTGCAAGCGGCTTACAACAAACTTTCAAATAATAACGGCTCGCAACAAACCAATGTTGACGATGTTTTTAGCACTTTAGACAGTGATAGTAATGGTCAAGTTAGCAAAACTGAATTCACCGCTAGCGTAGAAAAAATTGCATCCGATTTAGATGGCCCGGCACCCAGGCTGCGCTTACAAAACACTGACGCCACTAGCGAAACAAGCAATGGCTCACCCGCATCCGGTGGCCCTCAAGGCTTGCCACCGCCCCCTCCTCCATCGACGAATGCAGATAGCAGTAACAGCAACCAATCGTTTGATCCGGCTGATACCAATCAAGATGGTGTAGTGACGCAAGCCGAAACATCGGCTTACCAACAAACTCAACAAAACAACGCATCATCACAAGACGAGCAAGTGAAAAAACAAATCTTTCAGTTGGCTCAAGCTTACGGTGACTCGAATCAAGGCTCCTCTTTCCAAGGGCTATCCGTATCAGCGTAGTAGCCCAGGCACAGTTATCTTGATCAGCGATTGATTAGCGTCAAAAATACATACCGACTTAATCAATCGCTTTACCAAAAACAACACTAACGGCATAAGTAAAGGTTAAAATGCGCCTAAAACCGTTCATAACAACCTTTTAAACGCTTTATGTTCCGACTCAGCCACTACATGCGCGAACTCATCGCGCCTACTCCATTAACAGCCACGCGTAAACCAAGCGCTCCGGTCGTCATCTGGAATTTAATTAGGCGTTGCAATCTTACCTGTAAGCATTGTTACACGACGTCAGCCGATATTGATTTTCCAGGTGAGTTAACAACACCTGAAATCTATACCGTCATGGATGATTTAAAAGCTTTTAAAGTCCCGGTATTAATCCTGTCAGGTGGTGAACCGCTGCTGCATCCCGATATTTTTGCCATTTCCAAACGCGCTAAACGACTAGGATTTTATGTGGCATTATCCAGTAATGGCACACGCATCACCCAGCATAATATCGCGGACATAGCCGACATTGGCTACCAATACATAGGCGTGAGTATCGATGGTATTAAGCAAACCCACGACGAATTTAGACGTGTTAAAGGTTCTTTCGACGAAGCCATGCACGGCATTAAGCTGTGCCTAGACCACGGCATAAAAGTCGGATTACGCTTCACGCTAACGCAAGACAATTACCAAGACTTCCCAGCATTATTAGCGTTAATGGATGACCTAGACATCGATAAGTTTTATTTATCCCATTTAAACTATGGCGGTCGTGGTAATAAAAATCGCCGTGATGATGCGCATTTTGAACGTACGCGCCAAGCGATGACGCTGATGTTTGAACAATGCTACGACTGGCTAAAAGCAGGCAAAGAACGAGAATTTGTCACGGGCAATAACGACGCCGACGCAGTTTATTTCTTACATTGGGTGCGTCGCCATTTCCCTGATCAAGCCGCACACATACAAGCCAAACTAGAACAATGGGGCGGTAATGCGTCTGGCGTTAATGTTGCCAATATCGATAACCTAGGCAATGTGCATCCTGATACTTTTTGGTGGCATTATCATTTAGGCAATGTTAAACAAAGACCTTTCTCAGACATTTGGAACGATATATCCGACCCTGTTATGGCTGGCTTGAAACAATCACCAAGACCATTACAAGGCCGTTGCGGTGACTGCCATTATCAAAACATTTGTAATGGCAATACCCGCGTAAGAGCCATGCAAATCTCAGGTAACGTTTGGGCTGAAGACCCAGGTTGTTATTTGACTGAACAAGAAATCGGCGTGCAATAAAACATAAAGTGCTAACCGCGCACAGTTTAAATTTAACTTTTTCTCAATTAGCCGCTAACGTATTAACGCCTAATTCTTAACTACTGGAGACCGCCATGTTAGATTCCGTCTCATCCATCGCAGCATTTGCCACGCAAATGTCGCAACAAAAAACCGCTAACGAAATTAGTTTTGCCGTCATGGAAAAAGCGCAAAACATCGAAAAGCAACAAGGTCAAGCCGCATTAGCACTGATTAATTCCGCCGTCGTCTCAGCCAATAAAGTCGATGTTTATGTGTAACCCGGCCTTAAAGCCAGGCAGGGTTTATAGCTTGTTGTGGAAACTTAGCTAAAAGCGCCGCTAACACCGCCTCATGCAAGTCCGCTACTGTGAGCTTATCGACCATTTCATTAGCAAATGCAAATGTCAACATATTACGCGCGGCAGTTTCATCAATGCCGCGTGACTTAAGATAAAATACCGACTGCTCGTCTAATTGCCCTACCGTCACGCCGTGACTACATTTCACATCATCAGCATAAATTTCTAATTGAGGTTTAGTATCAGCCTCAGCCGCATCAGACAACAACAAATTACGGTTACTCATCGCCGAATCAGTTTTTTGCGCATCTTCGGCAACAATTACCCGCCCTTGAAAGACACCACGCGCGCGCTCATCGAGTACACCTTTATAAACTTCGCGGCTGGTCGCGTAAGGCTTAGCATGGTTAATGCGCGTATGATTATCAATATGCTGACGTTTAGCACCTAAATACAAGCCATTCAATTCACAATCTGCGGCCTGCTCTAAGGTACAAGCAATATCCGTGCGCGCCAACAACGCACCAAAAGCAAAATTATGATGGGCAAAGCGTGAATACGGCGCTTGCTGCACATAAATACCACCGTAATGATAAGCCTGTTCGGACTCAGACTGCTGTTTATACATGGTTAACCCGGCATTCTCGCCCACAAACACTTCGGTTAACGCTGACGTCAAGTAGCCCGCGTCACTGCCAGCAAATGTTTCAACAAACTGTGCTTGAGCGAATGACTCGACAATAACAATCGTGCGGGTTAACACAAACTGATTAGCTTGGCTTGACCAATGCAAACACTGTATAGGCTTATCTAATACCTGCTTAGTCGGTACGCGTAGCACAATTCCGTCGATAAACCCTGCGTTATTAAGCGCGATAAAACCATGCTTGCTGCCTAGCACCGCCTCACCTAAATACGCTTTAACCTTATCAGGATGGGTGCGCAACACCTCGCTAAGACTGCTAAGCTCAACACCTTGCGGTAAACCTTCTAAGCAAGACAACTCGGCACGATAACGCCCATCCACAAGCACGACGACCCACGCATTAGCCAACTTATAACGTGCTATAGAATTTGAAATAGTTACTGCATCAGACTCTGCCAACGCTAAGGTAAAACTTTTTTTCGTTAATGCGGATAAGTTGCTATAACGCCAATCTTCGTCCTGCGCTTTAGGAAAGCCTTGATTAACGAATTCGGTGAATCCTGTTGAGCGCAACTGTTGCAACCACGGCAAACTCGCGCCTGGCAATTGCTCAGCAACGTCTTGTAACGCTTGCGTATACGAACTGACTGTCATCACGCCACCACCTCATCGCTTTCTAACCAACCATAGCCTTTTTCTTCAAGCGTTAAGGCCAGTTCAGGCCCGCCTGATTTGACAATACGCCCCTGGGCCAGCACATGTACAACATCAGGTTTAATATAATCGAGTAAGCGCTGATAATGGGTCACTAAAATAAACGAACGCTCAGGCGAACGTAGCGAATTAACACCCTCAGCGACAATTTTTAATGCATCAATATCTAAGCCTGAATCGGTTTCATCCAAAATACATAATTTCGGCTCCAATATCGCCATTTGCAGGATTTCATTACGTTTTTTCTCGCCGCCCGAAAAGCCTTCGTTCACTGCCCGGTATAAAAACTTTTCATCCATTTCCAACGCTTTGATTTTATTTTTAATCAGCAATAAAAAATCCATCGCATCGACTTCATCTAAGCCTTGATGCTTGCGCACAGCATTTAACGCAGCTTTTAATAAATACACATTACTGACGCCGGGGATTTCAACCGGATATTGAAAGGCTAAAAATACCCCTTCACGCGCACGAATTTCCGGCGCCATATCGAGTAAATCTTTACCTTGATAGGTCACCGAACCGCCGGTCACGTCATAACCGGCTTTACCCGATAACACATGCGATAACGTCGATTTACCTGAACCATTCGGTCCCATAATCGCGTGTACCTCACCAGGTTTCACATCAAGGTTAATGCCTTTTAAGATGGATTTGTCGTTTACACTGACGGTTAAGTCTTTAATAGTAAGCATGATAATGTTTATTAAAAGTAAAAAATTGGCTTAAATATCGATACACTTAGGAAATTCGGGGAATTTCTCTGAATGTAATAATTCCATATCGGGTTTAAAAAAGCGCATCCCGCCTTGTTGGTCACACAACCAAAACTCTTCTGCCTGTTGTGCAAAATAAAGCTGTTTTTTTGCCAACATTTCTTGTTCAGTATTGCTGTCCGATAGCACTTCTATACAAATTTCTGGCGCGATAGAGCATTCCGTTTCGTATTTAATAATCTGCAAACGCTGCTCAGACACCCATACCACATCGGCCACTTTCGTGCCTTTAGGTGTAAAAATGGCGCATTCGGGAAATACCTTGCCTGTTGAAGTTAAACGCGCTAATAAACGTTGAATTTCACCTTGCAGCAGCGAATGCAAGACTTTCATTGGACTCATCACGATATGCCCATATTCATTTAACTCGATTTTAAACGGCAGGTTTTTTAAATTGGGGTTAGCGCAGACTTCTTGCCAATTCATTTTTTAGACCTCTTTGCGGTTAAATGTTGGACTTTGTAAAGTGGGCCTCGCCACAAGCGGGTGTTTACACTGGGTTAACTTGGTTCGAACGGCACAACTTGCAAACTTTCCATGGGCGAAAAATGCTTAACATTACACGTCACTAAAGACGTTTTGTATAAAATAGCGGTTGCGCCAATGAATGCGTCAGCCAATTCAACCGCGTGGCTATGAAAATAAGTTTTCCCCAACTCCGTCGCCAGCAAAGAAATTTTTTCACTCACTTCAGTCCGTACAACTTGCAGCATCGTTAAAGTGCTATCGATGGCGCGTAACTCTTGCTTGTTTCTTGCGCCTTGGATTAATTCGATATAAACCACCGAAGACATAAACAGTTCGTCGGTTTCATTCAAAAGTTGAATGGCTTTTTTATTGCCGCGAAACGCCCAGATGAAGACACTGGTATCAACAAACATTTTGCTGCCTTGGTTTTCTTAGTTCATCAACATAGCGCTCGACATCGGCCATATCTTCCCTATCCTGCCAAAGATTAAATCCAGGAGTGTCTTCAAATTTACTCTTTTTGCTTGCAGGCGTTATCAATTGGGCTTTTATTTTTATTACCAACTCGTCAAATGTCAGAACCTCGTCTTGTAAGTTGTATTTGATGAAGTCCGACTCGCTGATGTTAATATTCAAAGTTTTCATGACATACCCTTTTTATTTGTTTATTTTAGGATTCTTGCAATTAAACAATGGCTTTTTCACTACCACGACTCACATCAATTAAAATGTCCGTATCAATAATCACCACATCAGCCATTATTTTATGTCCATTGCGCTTGGCGATTATTTTTTACCCATTCGGTATTATTTTGTATTTCTGCACGATCACGCCACTACACAACGTACTACTGTTCTATTATTTTTAAATCAGAAATTTTTCTAGTTGTTCTTGGAGTTCAATATTTTCCTTAGTTAGCTTATCGATTTGTTCTTGAATCTCAATAAATCTAATTTTTTCCGGTTTTTCAGGATTATCCATCACACCTATTGTGCATAGTTTAGGTTTTAAGATGTTTTGTTCAGAACTAAGCATATTAATTCTCGTTAAATTAGAATCAAGCAAAGCAGTTAAGGCCGCTATTTTTATTTGATTTTTTTGAACATCCGTTGAAATTTCCAACAATTTTCTTGTCGCCTCTAACTCCTTTTTTTGCAGCTCATAAGTTTTTGCTATCAAATAAAACGCGAATGCGGCAATAAGAGGATTAAGTATGCCTCCAACATAATCACCAAATGTTCCCCATATACCATTATCTGATGATAAACCGCCATGAAAATTGCCGAAATAAAAGCCAAGAATAACCGAAGCGATCAAACACAATGCAATAATAAACCATTTTGTATTGAGGCTATTGGCATCATCTTTATTTTTGCTATTCGCTTCACCCATAAATATCGCCTTAATTTTCAAAATCAGACCGGGAAAATTGTGCTTGCCGAATAATCGAAGCTAATGCTCTCACTTTGATTTCTTTATGTTATGGGACTGGCACGGTAATCGTTGATGTTCCGAATTGTTTTTGCATAATAACGCGGCTAATTTTTTGCCGAACTTGCTCTAATCCATACGCCACTAATGTGTACAGCAATTCTCAATTTAGGATTTTTATAAAATCAATAGGTTACAACAGTAATTTTTTAAGAGATTTTCACGCTTTTTAAATGTGTCATCTTTCAGCTTCGGCATATTGATCCGTCAATTTAGCGTAAATGGTGATTGACCCTCTTACTGAATATCCTTATCCCAGGCCTGCTGCGCTTTAGTTGACAGTGAGTCTATCGTCTCTTGCGTCCATAACTCCCTTTGCCATTTGGTGTAATCAAACTGGTCGCGTTTTATCAGCATAATAAAACGTTCGGCTTCTACCATGCCTAGCGCAGAAAAAATACTATCAAACCCTGCTTGAATAATTTCGTTGTCTGTTTTCATAAAGCATTTTCTTGTTGGATAAAGGTCAACGGGTTGACGGTTTTTAATGCGGCAATCGCTTGCGCTTTTTTAAGCAGTTGCTTATCCGTAGTAACGAAGTAATCGGCGTTAGCAGCAACCGCACAAGCGCAATGTAAAGCATCTTTGCTGTGTAATCCATATTGCTGATAGCTTTTGGCTGTGTTGACAATCCATTCAGAGGCGCAAACCAATTGGCTGGCTTGGCTTCGCCATTTTTTAATTTCTTGCTGGTGCGCAATATAAGGATTTTGTTCGTTTTCAAACTGCAAAATATACGACCAGATTAACTGATGCTGCCCAGTTAAAACGCTTTCTTGGATTAGCAGCTTAGCTTGGGTTTCCAGAAAAATGTTAGCATGGGTTTGGTCATCATAAGGACGACTAAAACAGCAGTTATCCAGATAAAGCAGCATGGCTGTCAACCCACTGCCCCCTCCAAACTCAACCCCAACAACGCTTGGGCTTCCACAGCAAACTCCATAGGCAACTCTTTAAACACTTCCTTGCAAAAGCCATTGACTATCATAGACACGGCATCTTCCGCTGAAAGCCCGCGTTGTTGGCAGAAGAATAATTGGTCGTCGCTGATTTTAGACGTGGTGGCTTCGTGCTCCACTTGTGCCGAGGGCTGTTTGACTTCTACATACGGAAACGTATGCGCGCCGCAGCGGTCGCCGACCAACAGAGAATCGCATTGCGTGTAGTTGCGGGCGTTTTCGGCGGATTTCAGTACTTTTACCAAGCCACGATAGGTGTTTTGGGCGCGGCCTGCGGAAATACCTTTCGACACAATCGTGCTGCGGGTATTTTTGCCGATATGAATCATTTTGGTACCGGTGTCGGCTTGTTGAAAATTATTAGTCACGGCAACGGAATAAAATTCACCTATCGCATTATCGCCAGTTAATACGCAGCTAGGATATTTCCAGGTAATCGCTGAACCGGTTTCCACTTGTGTCCACGAGACTTTTGAATTGACGCCGCGACAATCGGCGCGTTTAGTCACAAAGTTATAAATACCGCCTTTGCCCTCTTTATCACCAGGATACCAATTTTGCACAGTGGAATATTTAATCTGCGCATTATCGAGTGCAATTAATTCCACCACAGCCGCGTGCAGCTGATTTTCATCACGCATAGGTGCAGTACAACCTTCTAAATACGAGACATAACTGCCTTCATCGGCAATGATTAATGTACGCTCAAACTGCCCGGTATTGGCGGCATTAATTCTAAAATAAGTCGATAACTCCATAGGGCAACGTACGCCTTTAGGAATATAAACAAACGAGCCATCGGTAAATACGGCGGCATTAAGCGCGGCAAAAAAATTATCGGTATGCGGAACAACCGTACCTAAATACTGTTGCACTAAGTCAGGATAATCACGTAACGCTTCGGAAATCGGACAAAAAATCACGCCGGCTTCTTTTAATTTTCCCTTAAACGTCGTCGCTACCGACACGCTGTCGAACACGGCATCGACGGCGACCCCTGCTAAGCGTTCTTGTTCGTCTAATGGTATGCCTAGTTTTTTATACGCCGCTAACACTTCTGGATTGATTTCATCTAAGCTTTTCGGTTTATCTTCTTTGCGTTTAGGCGCGGAATAATAGCTAATCGCTTGATAGTCTATCGGCTCAATCTTAACTTGCGCCCAGTCTGGTGACGTCATAGTCTGCCAATGTCTAAACGCTTTAAGCCGATACTCAAGCATAAACTCAGGCTCATTTTTAACTTTAGATAATTGATGAATCACCTCTTCGCTTAAGCCCGGCGGAAACGTATCTGCTTCAACCTCAGTCACAAAACCCGGCTTATAGTCTTGATGGATGATATTGGTAATTTCTTGCGCAGTGGCTGACATAAAAAACTCGTTGTAAGTATCGAAATAAAAAAGAATTATTTAAGCGACTAGCGCGTTAAACTACTAACAGGGATTAAAATTTCTTCCGGTTGAGCTAAATCGGCTAGTGATACCGACTCTAAGGCTTGATGAATGGTTTGATTAATCTTATGCCAATTCGCCCGAATACCGCAGCCTGAAGACTGTACGCAGGATTGTACTGATAAACTACATTCGGTTAATGCTATGGGGCCTTCTAATGCGCTGATAATCGTTGCTACTGAAATTTGCTCAGGTGCTCGCGCTAAACTATATCCACCTTTTGCGCCGCGAGTTGATATGACGACGCGTGCTTGTGTCAATAATTTCAATATCTTACTAACCGTTGGCAAGGCAATCCCGGTGCTATCAGCGATTTCAACGGCTGTTCTTTGCAGCATAGGTTGTTTAGCCATTAGGCTTAAAATCACGGTCGCGTAATCGGTGAGCTTGCTGAGCTTTAGCATAGATGAGTAATGATACAGATAAATTGTGGACTATTTTAGTACTATTTAATTCCTGAGTAAAGCACTAGGTTATAATGACTAACCTAATGCTCTTACCGCTTCTTCAGTACGAAAATACACCTTACCTGGTTTTAATTGCTCGACAAAATCGGTTTTACTGAGTTTATCAAGCACTGGCCCTTTCGCTTCCGCTATGTTTAAGGTTCTACCGGTTAAGCGTAACGTATCATTAAACATTTCTAATGCTTCTAATGCAGTCGTATCAATATCGCTGACTGAAGTAAAAATCAGAATAACATGCTTAGTATTAGGCTGCCGTCTTAATTCTGCCTCTAAAAATTCTTCGATATAGCTGATATTGGCAAACGTAATACTCTCATCGATACGCACCAGCAGTAAATGATGCCAGGTTTCTACACTATGGCGTTTGATATTGCGGTAATGCTCGGTATCAGGTACACGACCGACAATCGCAATATGCGGATGGCTGGCTTTACGCAATTGACTAGCGATGGTTAAGACAATACCAAAACCAATACCCTCTTCTATGCCTAGAATTAACACGCCCAATAACGTCGCCGCCTCTGCTAAACCATCAGCTTTATCATAATTCCAGGTATGAACAATATGTCTGATACGCACCAAGCGATATACCGCTATTAAGATAATCGCCGCCAATGCTGCTTTTGGAATGGCTTGAAACCATGTACTAAAGAAAATCACCGATAAAGCTAAACAACCCGCCGCAATCAACATCGCCATTTGCGTCTTAGCACCTGCCGAATAATTCACCATGGTACGACTAAAACCACCTGCAACTGGCATTCCACCTGTTGTAGCAGCCGCAAGATTAGCCAATCCCAACGCAATGAGTTCTTGATTCGGTACGATTTTTTGCCCGCGTAAATTTGCGGTGACTTTTGCGATAGCCACGCTTTCGATATAAGCAATCAACGCGATAAACGTTGCATAAGGCAAGAGCATATGCGCTAACGGCCAATTCAAAAAGTTAAGCTGAAATTCGGGTAAACCTGCCGGTATTTTACCCACGACAGCCACCGTATGCTGCGCTTGGCTAAAGTACTGTGCTAACACAGCGGAAATCACTACGGTTAATAAAGGACCACCCTTGCTAATCGCGGTTACCCATGCCGTTTTAACCTGTAATTTTTTTAACAGCCACGGTAACGGCTTGGTAAAAATAACTAGCACCGCTAATGCCATAGCAGCAATAAACAGACTATAAGGATTTGCTGTACTGGCATAATCAGCGTAGCACATTAAGTTAAAACCACATTGAGGCGCTGGCAAACCCGCCATTGCAGGTAGCTGACTTAAAATAATTAAAATTGCCGCACCGCTAGTAAAACCTGCCAGCACCGGATGGCTAATGAAGTTGACTAAACCACCGAGTCTTAACAGCGCCATCAATAGCATAATGACGCCACTCAGTGCTGACAGCAGTAAAGCACTAGCAACCGGCTGATTAAGCATTTGAATTTCAGGCTCTGCTAATACGCCGGCAATCATAATCGCCGCTATCGATACCGGCCCTACCGATAACGCTCGGCTCGTGCCTAAGAGGGCATAAACCACTGGCGGCAAAATACTTGCGTATAACCCTAACTGTGGCGGCAAGCCCGCCAATACCGCATAAGCAATACCTTGCGGAACCAACAGAATCGCAGTAATCACTCCGGCAAAGACATCGTCGGTCGCGTCTTGCCGCGTATAGGTTTTAAGCCACGTGAAAATAGGAAAAAAATCTAACAAAAATTTTGCGCGGTTAAATGAATTTAGCATAAGACACTCGCCCTTGAGTAACGATAAAACCCTAGCGAGTAGCGGGTAGATGCTCTACCCGCTGTAACAACTAGCCGGTTTTATTCAGATAAAAATTTCTTTGCGTAAGCTTCGCGATGCGGAATATCGATGCGATAGCCTTTTAACATGATATGCCAATACAACCACGGAAAACCGGTGGTTTTACCCCACCACCAAATGCCACGATTCGCTCTTGGGTCTAATAGAGGAAATGACGGCGTCACTTTGCCACCATAGGAAAACTCAGCCAACATAACCGTATTTAGGGACGTCGTTAACGGGCAAGAGCCATAACCATCATAACCCTCTTGCACTGCTGCACTTTTCATCAGCGCCAAAATATTATCAACTACAACCGGAACTTGTTTACGTACCGCAGCAGCGGTTTTAGCATTACTCGTTGCCGCAGCATCACCTAGACCAAAAATATTCGGGTAGCGATTGTGCTGCAAGGTTTTCTCATTCACATCAATCCAACCGCCTGCGTTAGCCAACGGACTTTGTTTAATAAAGTCAGGTGCGCTTTGTGGTGGCGTCACATGTAACATGGTAAATTCTTTCGTCACTTGCTGTTTACTGCCCGAAGCGTCTGTGACTTCAAACGTAGCCGTTTTAGACGGACCATCCACAGCGACTAAATTACAGTTAAAATTGGTTTTAATGCCATAATCCGCGACAACCTTAGCCAATGCTTGCGCAAAAAACGGCACGCCAAACAACACGCCACCGGCATTACAAAATTCTAAACTCAACTTATCTAAGATGCCTTTTTTGCGCAAACGGTCAGCGGTTAAATAAACGATTTTTTGCGGCGCACCGGCGCATTTAATCGGCATAGGCGGTTGAGTAAATAGCGCAGTACCCGATTCTAAGTTTTTAACACATTCCCAGGTATATTCCACCGTATCAGGCGAATAATTACTACATACGCCATTTTTGCCTAATGTTTCAGCAAGACCTTGAATTTTATGCCAATCTAACTGGATACCAGGACACACCACCAAATACTCATAGGTCAATTTATCTCCTGAGCGCAACACCACGGCATTTTCTTCAGGTAAGAAGCTATCTACATAGTCTTTATGCCACCGCACGGAAGCCGGTATTAAATCGGCTTCATTCCGCATGGTTTGTTTTAAGGTATAAGCACCACCGCCGACAATGGTAAAGCCAGGTTGATAATAATGTTTCTCTGATGGCTCAACGATAGCAATGTCTATAGCTGCATTTTGTCTACGCATATTATTGGCGATGGATACGCCTGCCGCACCGCCGCCTACGATTAAAACTGTATGGTGTTGTGTCATAAAATCCTCCGATTAGTTTTTTTGAAATGTTGCCTAAACGCTTACAGCAACACTAAGTTTATGTATCAGGAAAAAACCTACTATTTTCCTGGTTTACTTTTCGCCTAAAAACTAATCCAAGTCAACCTAATCCTTAAGATTTTTGCCAAGCCTCAAAACCACCCGCCATAGACAATACATTTTTAAAGCCCAATAATTGCATGACTTGCGTAGCAAAAGCCGAACGACCACCGGTTTTACAGTACACCAACACGGTTTTTGCCTTATCTTGTAATTCAGGTACACCACCGTATCTAAATTCAAGTACGCCTCTAGGCAATAAAACAGCATCCTCAATATGCCCAGCACTGTACTCGTCTGGCTCGCGCACATCTAATACCACAATATTACCGGCGGCAATTAATTGCTTAGCCGTTGCTACATCAACCTCTTTGACGCTCTGCTTAGCTTCTGCCACTAAATCTTGCGCGGTGTATTCTTTGCGCACAGGCTTATCCGCATCTCGCCTAGCTATCGCATCTTGGCGCTCGTTTTCATCTAAACCACAATAGCGATTGGCGGGCACGGCCTCATCGATTAAACGCGGTCTAGGCAGATTTAAATTCGCCATAATTTCAATAAATTCCGCGCGGGTTTTACCGGCTAAGCGTGGGTTGGTAGTACGCTCTTGCATAATGCTGCTCACCCAACGCTGTTGATAATCATGACCGGGATAAACCAAGGTTTCATCGGGCAAGGTAAATAAACGCTGAGTAATACAATCATATAACGCGCCCGCATCACCCCCCTGAAAATCGGTGCGCCCACACCCGCCAATAAACAACGAATCACCGGTAAATAACTTATCACGCCACAAGAATGAAACACTGCCTGGTGTATGGCCAGGTGTTGCAATGGTTTTAATCTGTTCACCAGCACCAAACTCAAACACATCGCCATCATGCATTTGTATGTCCGCATTTTGTGCACCGCATAAGCTGCTGACTGCGGTTTGCGAACCTAAACGCTGGCGTAATAAGCCACCCGCCGTAATATGATCCGCATGAACATGGGTTTCTAAACTATATTTCAACGTTAAACCATAGCGGTTTAATAGGCTTATGTAGTTATCGATTTCAGTGTTTACCGGGTCGATTAACACCGCTTCTTTCGTCTTAGGATCGGCAATTAAATAGGTGTAAGTCCAGGTTTCTTTATCAAATAATTGTTTAAAAATCATGGTGTCTCTCCGTTGTTTTATATTTGTATTAGGTTAAAAGCAAAAGCAGTGCCAATTTTGATAAACGCTCAACACAACAGAGCGGCTAAATGTCTATGCCGATATTTGATTAATGCATATCAAAATGTTTCATAAAAACGTATCACTGAAACATAAAAATGTTTCAGTGCAACATGAGCATTAGCGTTTTGCATAACCATCAAATCGGCCACCCTCTGAACATTAGCTTGGCTCGGATTATTCAAAATTCATCAACTAACCAAAGCGGATAGAATAGCTCTTGAACCTTAATCCTTATCAAATCTCCGTCAATCACCGAACAACGACGAAAGATCAACACAATAAAGACCACTGCCTTGATAATTACCAAAAACACCAATGTCGAACCACTCAACGCTTGTCTGTCTATATTTAAATAATCGACATTAGCAGCATTAACATTTAGTTTACATATTGGCTGCTACACTTAAGCCTTATCACTTACCCTGTTAGGAGTATTTATGTTTTCTCAAAAATCGTTATTAAGTCTTAGTGCGACACTATTGTTACTAGGCACTCAAACCCCAGCCTTCGCGCTTGACCCTGTAGTACCCAATCATTATGAATGTGAAGGCAAACATATTTCTGTCACTTATGATACTAAGCCCGAAACACTGTCAATTAAACTAGGCAAAACAGACTATAGTGCAAGCGGTGAAACTTTAGAAAGCAACGCCGCCTTGTTCGGCGATATAAAAACGCTCACCATAAAATTTACCCCTGATGTGTCTATACAAAAGGCCTCGATTATCGTGCCTTATATCGTTTTAGGAACCAATTCATTAGGCAACGATATTAAAAAAATCAAATTTAACAGCCAACTTATTGTTACCACTATCGCCACTCCATTCACGGGTGGCCCTTTCATCGGCCTAGAAAATGGCTCTAAATACTACGATTTAAATTGTATTGGCTCGCTCACTACTGACACACAGTAAGAGTCAGCTATTATTCATACCTAATCGAGCTGATTCAGCTCGATTAGCAGTGCATTTTTATATCAAGTTATCCGATTTTGCCCTAAAATGGTCGGGTCATTCCGTTTTGAGCAAAATCCACCGCAGTGAAAGCAAAATTAGAAAACGTCGTAAAAACTCCGCTGCCCACTAAGCATGGCGAATTTATTCTGCACTACTACAGCAACACGCTAGACCATAAAGAGCATATCGCGCTGGTGAAAGGCAATGTCGCTGATCAAGAAAAAGTACCCGTACGCATCCACTCAGAATGCTTCACCGGTGATGTATTAGGCTCGTTGCGTTGTGATTGTGGCGAGCAACTTGATATGGCGCTCAATCTAATCAACCAAAAAGGCTTAGGCGTTTTGATTTATTTACGCCAAGAAGGCAGAGGCATAGGCTTATTAAAAAAATTACAAGCCTATAACCTGCAAGATCAAGGCATGGATACCGTGGATGCGAATTTGCATTTAGGCTACCAAGCCGATGAGCGCGAATACACGATTGCTGCGTTAATGCTAAAAGACTTAAATGTTAAATCGATTAGCTTAATCACCAATAATCCAGAAAAAATCGATGGTCTGACGGAATTAGGCATTAACGTCGTCGAGCGCATTCCGATTGAAGTCAAAGCTAACCCGGTTAATCTAGGCTATTTAAAAACCAAAGCCAACAAAATGGCGCATTGGCTGTTTCAAAATCCAACTAAAACCGATTAAGCGGCTAACGCTTCTCGCACCAACTGCACCCAATAAGCCGCGCCAACAACTAAAATATCATCGTTAAAATCATAAGTCGGGTTATGTAAGCAACCACTATGACCTGGCTGGTCATTACCCAACCAAATATAACAACCTGGCTTTTCTTGTAACATAAAGGCAAAGTCCTCGGAACCCATGCTAGGTTGAATATCTTGATGAATTTTACCACTACCCACAACAGCCGCTGCTGCCTTGATTGCCAACACCGTGGCATCTTCGTCATTAACTGTCACCGGATAACCTGGATTTTCTGGATTAATACGCACCGTTGCGCTTAATTCAAACATCGACGCCACAGCGGTAACAAGCTCTTGCAAGCGCTTAATAAGCTCAACTTGTATCGCTTGATCAAAACAGCGTAGCGTCCCTCTTAACACGGCTTTATCCGGCAACGCATTCCAGGTATGACCGGCATGAACTTGCGTAATACTGAGCACCGCAGGCGCAATAGGATTTAGATAACGGCTAACGACTGTTTGCAAGCTCGAAATTAACTGGGCACTAGCCACAATCACATCATGACCTAAATGCGGCATAGCCGCATGAGTTGCGTTACCTGATAGCTCGATTTCAAAGCAATCAAACGCCGCCATCATCGCCCCAGTTTTAACAGCAAAATGTCCGGCAGAAAAGCCAGGAAAATTATGCAATCCAAACACCTTGTCAGCCGGAAATTTACTAAATAACCCCTCCGCTATCATTTGCTGAGCACCGGCGCGCCCTTCTTCAGCGGGTTGAAAAATAAAATACACCGTACCATTAAAGCCTTTATGCTCAGCTAAATAACACGCTGCCCCCAACAACATCGCACTATGCCCATCGTGACCGCACGCGTGCATAACACCGCAATGTTTAGAAGCATGAGCAAAGGTATTCTGCTCGGTAATCGCTAGCGCATCCATATCAGCGCGTAATGCAATCCTATTGGCGCTACTACCCGCTGTTAGTGTGCCAACAACACCGGTTGTTGCTAAGCCTCTGTCAACCGTCAAACCAAACTGAGTTAGCTGCTGTGCAATAAACTCTGCCGTGCGCTGCTCCTGATAAGCCAGCTCAGGAAATTGATGTAAATGTCTACGCCAGGCTTGCATAGCCGGTTGTAGCGTTGTTAATTCGGGCATTAACGTCATTAGGATTCATCTCTATCAATAGGTTTTTGATAATACAACCGCTATTACAACAACCTCATAGTAACAAAATAGCACTCGTTTCATCAGAAAAACCGACAAAAATCTGATTTACCAAGAAGCCAAGGCAATCATCCAACAACATTATCATTTGCCCTCTCAGAAAAAATTGCCCACTTGCTCAGCTAAACCGGTAAAATTATTAATTACCAATTCGCATGATGTTGGAGTAATACCGATGAATTTCCATGTCACATTAGAACACGCAGACGATGGTTGGATAGTTGCTGAATGCCCAGCTCTACCAGGCTGTGTTTCTCAGGGAAAAGATGAGCTAGAAGCTTTAGCTAATATTAAAGAAGCGATTACCGCTTGGTTATGGGCAGAGGATATGAAAGCGGTATCTGCGCTACGCAATCAACGGCAACATACACCTATTATTGTTACCGTCTAACCAGCATGGGAAAACTAGGCAATATTTCAGGCAAAGATGCCGTAAAGGTTTTTCAAAAATTGGGTTGGCAAGCCATTGGACAAGTCGGCAGTCATGTTGTCATGGTAAAACATGGGGTTCGAGTGAATCTTTCAATTCCTCAACATAAAGAATTGTCAACAGGCACGTTACGCGCGTTAATTCGTAGCGCCGATTTAACGGTTGACGAATTCCTAAAAATGCTGTGAACCTCGCGCAACACGCCAGATAAAAAAATAGCGCTAAAGCAGTTAGCTATAACAATAAAAAAACAATAACTATTATAAATTCTGAGGAGGATTTCGCATGATTCAAGTGGCTGATGATGAGTATCTTAAAACAGACCGCTCTAAGCTATTTAACGAACTCACTGAGCAATTAAGACCTTACCAGTGCTTTGAAAAACAACCTAGCTTTTATATGCGCCATTTGGCCGCTTATATCGCTGTCCATGTCGCGATGTTGGTGTTAATTTCAATCACGTCTAATCTATTTTTGAGTCTGGTATTTTTATCGATTGACGCCGTGTTTATTTTACGCATTGGCTTTGTCGGTCATGATTTAGCGCACGGTTCCGTCAAAAGCTCGCGTTGGTATAGAGATTATTTAGGCGAGTTTGTTTGGTGCTTCTTTTTAGGCTTAAGCAAAGAATTCTGGGATGCTAAACATAGCTTGCATCATAAATTTACTAATATTGCCTCGGAGTCTAACGGCGACCCCGACATTGAAACACCGCCGTTTGTTTTAGGAAGCTTACAAGCCCAGCCTAAATCATTATTGGCCTTAGCGATTGTCAAATATCAACACATTTTGTATTGGTTTGCGCTCACGCTATTAATCATTGGCTTAACCATAGAAAGTTTTCATTTCATCGTCACCGGCAAATTTAAAGAGCGCCCGTTTTCAGTCAGAAGCCCTAAATCTTGGGTGTTTATCTTAATCTTAGCCGGTTATATTCTTAATAATTTTCCATTATTTATGGCTAAGCCTTTGTGGATGGGGATTGTTTTATTAGTCTATAAATACATGCTAGCAGGCTTTGTAATTGGTTTTGTCTTTGCATTAAATCATGTCGGTCTGCCAGTAATTTCGGGTGAATTCCCCGTTGATCGCTTAACCTTGCAAACCTATACCACGCGCAATGTTAACGGCGCGTTTGGTCGCTGGTTTTGGGGTGTGTTAGCTTATCAAACCGAGCATCACTTATGGCCCGGTATATCCTGGCATAAACTACCAATAGCCGCCCAAATTACCCGCGAATTCTGCCAAAAACATGGGATTATTTACAACGAAGCTACGCCTAGCCAGTGTTTTATCGATTCCGTTACCACGTTAAAACGCTTAGGTACAACGGCTAGCATTCAAACCACTGAATCAACGCCTACTTGATTTACTCCCCCCCATAAAACCTAAAGCCCAGGATAACATCGCTACCTAGATGTTATCCCTCATCACTAAGCTAGCAATCTATTTATATGCCAAGCTAATGTGTCAAAAGTAGCCTGGAATGCTTGGACTGTTACACTGCACATAGTAAGCCCTCATAACAATCAGTTGTTAGAATTGTGCTAATACAAACCGACCTAGCCGACGAATCAGGAAGTATTCCTATTGTTCAGAATGCCCAGCTCATGAACAATAACGCTCGCTCTACGATTGAGCTAATAATCATTATTAATTTAAGAGACTAACATTATGGCTGGTGTAAACAACGTTTTTGAAAATATTATTGGTGCAGTTTTTTTAAAAGGTAAAACAGGGAGTGATGCGTTTCATTTCAACGAAGCGCCTGTCGCAGGAGCTGTTATTGATGGCGGCACTAAAAATGGAAGATTATCCGATGTTGATATTAGTTATTCAGGTAGTACGTTAACATCTACAGTGAAATATGCTAACCAAGATGTTATTTTTATTAATCAATCCATGGATATTTCGGAGTTGAATTTTTACAACATTGAGAAAATACAATTAGCCGATGGTGTAACGTTAACAATGACGTCGGATCAATTTGTAAATGCTATGGATTCCTTAGAATATGAGTCAGAAGGCAGCACGCTAAACCCAGGACTCTTAGTGCACGGCATTGCAGGTAGCGTAACTGAAAAACTCATTATTAACGTTGCTGCCGATGCTGACTTCCAATTAGATGATGCAAGCACAGCTTATTTATTCAAAAACCTAGACGTCACCATTCAATTTTCAGGGGGCAATGTGCGCTATGACGGCACGGCTGCTAGTGAGCTAATAATGGGTGGTAGCGGTACTGAATATATAACTCCGCGCCTTGGCAATGACACCGTGTATGCGGGAGATGGTAATGACTTACTCATCGGTCACGAAGGCGCTGACCAACTTTTTGGTGAAAACGGGGATGATATTTTCTTAATCAGTCGTCTTGCGACTAAAGCGAACGGTGGTTTGTTTACCCCAGGTAAGGCCAGTAATGGCAAAGCAGAATGGGTACGAGGCGATATTATTAATGGCGGTGACGGCGTGGATGAACTGCGCATCACAGCTAGCGGCAGCTCGGTTTCTGCAATCGAAGACACCGTCAAACTAACGCCAGACAATTTTATTAATATTGAGAAAGTCACTATTGGCACGAATATCGCCAGGGATTCCGCTGTATATCCAGGCATTCAAGACCAAATGGCGGCTGGAGCGTTAACGGCTGTTACCACGGGTATCGATGCCATTAATGTTAACGGTGCAGAGTTAACGACCTCAGTGGTATATACCGGTAATAATGGCGCGAATATGTTAATCGGCGGTTCTGCAGCAGATGAGTTTCACGGTAATGACGGTAATGATGTTTTAGTCGGTGGTGCTAGCAGCGATAAGTTTTATTTTGATACGCCTCCTAACGATAGTTCTAATGCTGATACGATTGGCGATTTTGTTTCTGGTAGCGACCAACTGGTTTTTAGCCATGCAGTATTTAGCCAATTAGCAATAGGCGAGTTAAACAGTGACAGTTTGGCACTAGACGCTGCCTTGGACGCCAATGATTACCTCATCTTTACTAGCGGTAAGCTCTATTACGATATTGATGGCTCTGGTGACAGCATGGCTGTATTAGTTTGCCAATTAACTGGAGTCAGTGCGTTAACGGCTACTGACTTTATGGTCGTGTAATAAACAGGGTTAACGGAACACTGAATAGTCAAGTTCGGTTAACCCGCCGCCCCTAACGCCTGGTTTTAAAAAACTGCTTTAACAACTTGGAAATCAGCCACTGTATCGCCGCGGAACTCTCCATAGAGGACGCTGTTTGCAAAACGCAACTGGCCTGGCTTGAAAGCGGCGGAATCAATAAAGTCGAAATCACGCTGTCGCTCTGGGGCAAGTAAGTTGGAATCAAAGCCAAGGTATATTTTATCCTTACCCCGCTGAAAGTCCTGAATGACTTCTGGTGCATCTGACAGTTCGAAAAATAAAAAAGTGTCACGGCCTAAACCTCTCTTCAAATTATCGACTCCGCCCATCCCGTATATATGATCATCCCCTGCATCACCATAAGTATCTACACAAGTTTTTAAGCGATTGAAATTAAACGAATTACAACCTGTCTCTTATAC